>NZ_JRMK01000107.1:0-14650 GCF_000972925.1 Mycobacterium sp. UM_Kg1
TGTATAAGAGACAGCCGCTGGGCGACGGACTGCTGGCCGCCGTCCGCGACTGACCGGCGCCGGCCCGCTGCGGGGTGCACCCGCATTCTCCGAGACACCTATCGTCATCCGATGCTTGACGCGCGACTGAATGCGCGTTTAGCGTATTGAACATGCGTTCAGCGGACCTGACGGCCGCGGCGAGAATCCGCGACGCGGCCATCGAACAGTTCGGACGGCACGGCTTCGGCGTGAGCATCCGGGCCATCGCTGAGTCTGCCGGGGTGAGCGCGGGACTCGTCATCCACCATTTCCGGTCCAAAGACGGCCTGCGCCAAGCCTGCGACGCCTATGTCGCCGAAGTGATCCGCACCGAAAAGTCCGAGGCGATGCGCTCCGCAGACCCCGCGACGTGGTTCGCCCAGATGGCCGAAATCGAGTCCTATGCGCCCCTGATGGCCTACCTGGCCCGCAGCATGCAGTCTGGCGGCGAGCTGGCAAACACGTTGTGGCGCCGGATGATCGACAACACCGAGAGCTATCTGGCCGAGGGTGTCCGGGCTGGGACCCTCAAACCCAGTCGCGACCCGAAGGCCCGGGCCCGCTACCTGGCGGTCACCGGCGGAGGCGGATTCCTGCTCTATCTGCAGATGCACGAGAACCCGGACGATCTGCGTGCGGTGCTGCGCGATTACGCCCGCGAGATGGTGCTGCCCGCCCTTGAGCTCTACACCGACGGGCTGCTGGCCGACCGCACCATGTACGACGCCTTCCTGGAAGCCGAGCAAGGAGGAACCACCGATGCGCAATGAGAGCAGCGGGACGGCAATCGAAGTCCGGGGACTGGAGAAGAGATTCGGGCGGGTCATCGCGCTCGACGGTCTGGATCTGAGCGTGCAGGCCGGGGAAGTGCACGGTTTCCTCGGCCCGAACGGCTCCGGCAAATCCACCACGATCCGCATCCTGCTGGGCCTGGCCCGGGCCGATGGCGGCACCGTGCGACTGCTCGGTGGCGACCCCTGGTCCGACGCGGTCGAACTACACCGCCAGATCGCCTACGTCCCAGGCGATGTCACCCTGTGGCCGGCATTGACCGGCGGCGAGATCATCGATCTGCTGGCCCGGATGCGCGGCGGTATCGACGAACGCCGCCGCGACGAGCTCATCGAACGCTTCGACCTGGATCCGAGCAAGAAAGCCCGCAGCTACTCCAAGGGCAATCGTCAGAAGGTCTCCCTGATCTCCGCGTTCGCCTCGCATGCCCGGCTGCTGGTGCTCGACGAACCCAGCAGCGGCCTGGACCCGTTGATGGAAAACGTGTTCCAGCAGTGCGTTACCGAGGCGAACCGGCGCGGCGCCACCGTGCTGTTGTCCAGCCACATCCTGGCCGAGACCGAGGCGCTGTGCCACCGGGTCACGATCATCCGGGCCGGACGCGCGGTCGAGAGCGGTTCACTGGACGCCCTGCGGCACCTGCGCCGCACCTCCATCGTGGCCGATCTGATGCGCGACCCCGGCGACCTGACCCGCATCCCGGGCGTGGCCGACGTGCACTACACCGGCACCGTGCTGCATGCCCAGGTCGACAGCGCCAGCCTCGGGGAACTGATCGCGGTGCTCGGCACCGCCGGAGTGCGCAGCCTCACCAGCCGGCCCCCCACCCTCGAGGAACTGTTCTTGCGCCACTACGACGCGGTGCGCGCATGACTGCCCTGGCCGTGCCGCCGGCAATGCCGGCGCCCCGCCGGGACCGTCTGGCGCTGGCCGGCACGCTCGGGTTGCTGCACCTGTCCCTGCGCCGCGACCGCATCGTGTTGCCCCTGTGGGTGCTGCTGCTGTCGCTGCCGCTGGCGGGTGTCTACATCGCGAGCATCCAGGCGATCTATCCCACCGCGGCCGATCGTGCCGGCCTGGCCGCAACCATCATGGCCAGCCCGGCCCAGCGTGCGATGTACGGGCAGGTCTACAACGACTCCCTGGGCGCGGTGGGCATCTGGAAGGCCGGAATCTTCCACCTGCTCATCGGGGTCGCGGTGATCCTCACGGTGATCCGGCACACCCGCGCCGACGAGGAGGCGGGCCGCACCGAGTTGATCGACTCCACCGCCGTGGGCCGTCATGCCGGACTGACCAGCGCCCTGCTGCTGGCGGCGGGCGCATCGGTGGCCACCGGAGCCATCGGTACCGCGGGCCTGCTGACCACCGACGTGCCCGCCGCGGGATCGTGGGCGTTCGGGGCAGCGCTGGCCTGCTCCGGGCTGGTGTTCACCGCGGTGGCCGCGGTCACCGCCCAACTGTCGCCCGGCGCCCGGTTCGCCCGCGGCGCCGCGTTCGGCGTGCTTGCCGGGGCATTCACGCTGCGCGCCGTGGGCGATGCCGGATCGGGTGCGCTGTCCTGGCTGTCGCCGCTGGGCTGGTCACTGCAGGTACGGCCCTATGCCGGCGACCGCTGGTGGGTGCTGGCACTGCCCCTGGCGACGGCAGCCGCATTGACCGCGCTGGCCTACCGGCTGGCCTCCCGCCGTGATGTCGGCGCCGGCCTACTGGCCGAACGTCCCGGTCCACGCACGGCGGCGCCGGCCCTGCGTGGGGCGTTCGGGCTGGCGTGGCGGCTGGACCGTGGGGCGCTGCTGCTGTGGACGACCGCCCTGGCGCTCTACGGGCTGCTCGTGGGCAGCGTGGTGCACGGGATCGGCGACGCGGTGGGCAGCGACCGCGCCCGCGACGTCGTGGTGCGACTGGGCGGCACCGCGGCGCTCGAGCACGCGTTCGTGGCGGTGGCGTTCACCATGCTGGGCATGGTCGCCGCCGCCTTCGCGGTGTCGCTGGCGCTGCGGCCGCGCCAGGAGGAGACCACCGGGCGCGCCGAGACCCTGCTCGCCGGCTCGTTGTCGCGGACACGATGGCTGGCAAGTCATCTGGCGGTGGCCCTGGCGGGTTCGAGGATCGCATTGCTGGTTGCCGGACTGGTGGCCGGAGTCGTCTACGCGGCCACCGCCGGCGACACCGCCGCGCAGCTTCCCACCGTGGTGGGCAGCGCCGCGGTCCAGCTGCCGGCGGTCTGGCTGCCCGCGGCGGTGGCGGTCGCGGGCTACGGGCTCGTCCCGCGCCTGGCGCCCGCCGCATGGGCGGTTCTGATCGGCTTCATCGCGCTGTACCTGCTGGGCACCATCGCGGGAGCGCCGCAGTGGGTCCTCGACCTCGAACCGTTCGCCCACATCCCGCTGGTCGGCCCCCGCTCCGAGGGCACCTTCAGCGCCGTGCCGCTGGTCGCTCTGCTGGCCATCGACATCGGCCTGATCGCGGTGGGCCTGTGGGGGTTGCGGCGCCGGGACCTGACCACCTAGGAGGGCAGCCATGAACGCTGGGGGCTGGCCTTTCTCCTGCCGGCCGTTGCGCTGCTGGCCGTGCGCCTCCTCGATGAGGAGCGCATGCTGACCGAGGAACTCCCCGGCTACCGCGAGTACACCGCCCGGGTGCGATACCGCCTGATGCCGCACCTCTGGTGAGACGGCGCGGCGACAGCCCCGCCACTCCGGATGCCACAGAGACGCTCTTGGCTTACAGTTCCCTAAGCAGAAACTGTTAGTTCCTACCCGGGGAGATAGACGAACCCATGCGCGTAATCAGGCGGGGCGCCGGCAGCGGCGCTGCGGGCCGCACCCTCATCCCGGCCCGGATGGCCGCCGCAGCGGCGGGCGCCGTACTGGTGGGAATCAACCCGCTGCTGACCGCCGCTCCCGCCCAGGCGGACTGGGATTGGCTGTTCGACGTCGCCGAACCTGCGGCGGTCGCCGGAAGTGCGGCCGACGGGTTCGATCTGGGCAGCCTGATGGCGCTGGTGCAGTCCTTCACC
Organism: Mycobacterium sp. UM_Kg1; assembly: GCF_000972925.1. Taxonomy (NCBI): domain Bacteria; kingdom Bacillati; phylum Actinomycetota; class Actinomycetes; order Mycobacteriales; family Mycobacteriaceae; genus Mycobacterium; species Mycobacterium sp. UM_Kg1. Next base: position 3,836 of record NZ_JRMK01000107.1, read on the forward strand.
GAGCAGCTCGATCCGGCCACCAACAAGCTGTTCTCCGACGTCATCGACGCGGTGCTGGCCGTGCCCGGCGCTAACCAGTTCGACACCGCCGAGTGGCTGAACCAGTTCATCTACGCCCCGTTGCACGAAGGCCTGCAGCAGTGGCTTGCCAGCCCGTTCGGCGAGCTCAGCCTGGGCCTGATCAACGCCCCGTTCGTCGCGCTGTTCGGTCGCGATCTGATCGGCAACGGCATCGACGGGTTCGACGGCGTCAACACCAGCCTGCTGGGCCAGTGGGGCTGGTTCGGCGACGCCGGCGACGGCGGATTCCTCTTCGGCGACGGCGGCGCCGGGATCGCGGGTATCGACGGCGTCGCCGGGGCCGGCGGCGATGCGGGCTTCTTCGGCAACGGTGGAGCCGGCGGAATGGGCGGCGAAGGGGCGGCCGGCGGCGACGGCGGGGCCGGCGGCTGGTTCATGGGGGTGGGCGGCACCGGCGGCACCGGTGGCACGGGTGAGACCGGCGGTACCGGCGGCACCGGCGGCGTGGGCATCGGCATCCTGCTCGGTACCGGCGGCACCGGCGGAACCGGCGGCTACGGCGACATCGGCGGCGACGGCGGCGTGGGCGGCGCCGGGGCCTGGTGGATGGGCCGCGGCGGCGACGGCGGCCTCGGCGGGCAGGGCGGCGACGAAGCCGAGGGCGGCGGCGACGGCGGCGCGGGCGGCGCCGGCGGCGTGTTGTTCGGCCGCGGCGGCGACGGCGGCCTCGGCGGGCAGGGCGGCGCCGGCGGCCTGGGCGGCGCGGGTGGCTTCCTGGGGGCTGCGGGCATCAGCGCGGCCCCGTACGTCCAGCACACCCAGTGGGTGACCTACGACGGCGGCAGCAGCCTGCGGGTCTATCCCACCGGCACCGGCCGGACCGAGGCCGGCGAGGTCGGCACCCTGCGTCAGGGCGAGCAGGCCTGGTCGGAGGTGGTCAAACGCAACCCGGAGGCCAACACCGCCGGGATGCGCGCCCAGTTCCTGTGCCACTGGCAGTTCGTGGAGTTCATCCAGCCCGGCAAGACCAGCTGGAATCTGGAGCCGTGGCGCCCGGACGTGAGCACGCTGGACCTGCTCGCCAATGGCTGCAACCCCGGCGGCGCCGAGGAGCCGTTCTAGGTCCCGGCGGCCGCTAGATCCAGATGCCCTTGCCGACGGCCACCACACCGCCGGCGCTGATGGAGAAGCGTTCCCGGTCCTTCTGCAGGTCGACACCGATCATCTCGCCGGGCCCCACCACGACGTTCTTGTCCAGGATGGCGTGGCGCACCACCGCGCCGCGGCCCACCCGCACGCCGGGCATCAGCACGCTGTCCTCGACGATCGCTCCGTCATCGATCACCACGTTCGACGACAGCACCGAATTGCGCACCGATCCCGCGGAGATGACGCTGCCCGCACCCACCACCGACTCCTGAGCGGAGCCGCCGTTGACGAACTTCGCCGGCGCCAGATTCTCGGTGGCGCCGTGAATCGGCCAGCGGGTGTTGTACAGGTTGAAGACCGGATGCGCCGAGACCAGGTCCATGTGTGCGTCGTAGAACGCGTCCAGGGTTCCCACATCACGCCAGTAACCCCGGTCGCGCTCGGTGGCGCCGGGCACCTCGTTGTCGGAGAAGTCGTAGACCGCGGCCATCCCGTCGGCCACCAGGCGCGGCATGATGTCGCCGCCCATGTCGTGGTCTGAGTGGTCGTCGTCGGCGTCGGCGCGGATCGCATCGATGAGCACCTTGGTGGTGAAGACGTAGTTACCCATCGAGACAAACGTGCTGTCGGGGTCCCCGGGTGTGCCGGGCGGGTTCGCGGGCTTCTCCAGGAAACCGCGGACCCGGCCGGATTCGTCGGCGTCGATGCAGCCGAACGACGACGCCTCGGCGCGCGGAACCCGTACTCCGGCGACGGTCGCCCCGGCCCCACTGTCGATGTGGAAGCGCACCATCTGCTCGGGGTCCATCCGGTAGACGTGGTCGGCCCCGAAAACCACGATGTAGTCCGGATCCTCGTCGAAGATCAGATTGAGCGACTGGTAGATGGCGTCGGCAGACCCGGTGTACCAGCGCGGCCCCAGCCGCTGCTGGGCCGGCACCGGGGTGATGTACTCCCCCGCCAGGCCGCTCAGTCGCCAATTCTGCGAGATGTGACGGTCCAGTGAATGCGATTTGTACTGCGTCAGAACACAGATCCGCAAGTAGCGCGCATTGACCAGATTGGACAGCACAAAGTCGATCAACCGATAGGCGCCCCCGAAAGGGACCGCCGGCTTCGCCCGGTCCGCGGTCAAGGGGTGCAGCCGCTTACCCTCACCACCGGCCAGGACGATGCCCAGGACGTGCGGCACTTCCCTCATGGCCACAAACCTATCGGCCCCTTCGAAGCCCTGCCAGGTTGACCGCACGATTGACGACCGTTCTTTACAAAGGGCGGGTCGCCGCTCGCGGGTCGATCCGCCGCGCGGCCGCCGACCGGCGCCCGCTACCGTGCGGGTTATGCGGGTGGCGATGCTGACGCGGGAATACCCGCCAGAGATCTACGGCGGTGCGGGCGTCCACGTCACCAACCTGGTCGAAGCGCTGCGGCGGCTGTGCCATGTCGACGTGCACTGCATCGGGGCGCCGCGGCCCGGTGCGCACGCCCATCAGCCCGATCCCGCACTGCGCGATGCCAATCCGGCGCTTGGCACGCTGTCGGCCGACCTGACGATGGTCGACGCCGTCAGCACCGCCGATGTCGCGCACTCCCATACCTGGTACACCGCCCTGGCGGGCCGGCTGGCCGCGCTGCTGCACGACATCCCGCATGTGCTCACCGCGCATTCCCTGGAACCGCTGCGCCCGTGGAAGGCCGAGCAGCTGGGCGGCGGCTACCGGGTCTCGAGCTGGGTCGAGAAGGAGGCCACGACGGCCGCGGACGCGGTCATCGCGGTCAGCTCGGCCATGCGTGAGGATCTGCTGCGGGTCTACCCGACCCTGCGGCCGAACCGCGTGCACGTGATCTACAGCGGCATCGACACCGACGTGTGGCGCCCGCAGCCGGTCGGGCCCGATTCGCTGCCGGCCGAACTCGGTGTGGACCCGGACCGGCCGATGGTGGCTTTCGTCGGGCGGATCACCCGGCAGAAGGGCGTGGCCCACCTCGTGGCCGCCGCCCACCGGTTCGACCCGGAGGCGCAGCTGGTGCTGTGTGCGGGTGCCCCTGACACGCCCGAGATCGCCGCAGAGGTCAGTGCCGCCGTGGCCGAGCTGGCCGCCACCCGCAGCGGGGTGTTCTGGGTGCAGGAAACGCTGCCTGCCCGACAGATTCGCGAACTGCTCTGCGCGGCAACCGTTTTTGTGTGCCCGTCGGTCTACGAACCGTTGGGCATCGTCAATCTGGAGGCGATGGCCTGCGGCACAGCGGTGGTCGCCTCGGATGTGGGGGGTATCCCGGAGGTGGTCTCCGACGGGGTGACCGGCACCCTGGTGCACTACGACGGCGCCGACCCCGACAGCTATCACGCCGACCTGGCCGCCGCCGTCAACGCGCTGGTGACCGACCCCGAACGCGCCCAGCGTTACGGCGACGCCGGCCGGCGCCGCTGCGAGGAGGTCTTCTCCTGGGCGCGGGTAGCCGAGCAGACACTGGCCGTCTACCGAGCGGCGGGCCGCTAGCACCACCGTGCCAAGCCGAAGCCGGTTCGCCCACAGGACGAACCGCCTCGCTTGATCTGTTAGCTGGTGACCGCTTTGAGCTCGTCGCCGAGCGCGGCGGCCTCATCGGGAGTCAACTCGACGACCAGTCGTCCACCGCCCTCAAGCGGTACTCGCATCACGATGCCACGCCCCTCTTTGGTCGCTTCCAACGGACCGTCACCGGTCCGGGGCTTCATCGCCGCCATCGAGTGCTCCCTCCAGGTACCAGCCCGCAGGCCGTGCCCATGTTCCGCGCCGGGTGTGCACGCCAGCCGCAGCATCCAGCATCGAACTGCAAATTCACTCTGCCATTCTCCCCTATCGAAGACGGCGCGTGCACAAGACCCGATTCCGAAGTGCATTTTAGTGGATCTAAAGGCTTACCGGTGGCACCCAACATGCCCGAACGTGGTCGTCCACCATGCCCGTGGCCTGCATCAACGCATACGCGGTGGTGGGTCCCACGAATCGGAAGCCGCGCCGCTTCAATTCGCGTGCCATCGCTGTCGATTCCGGCGTCACCGCCGGAATTGCCGACAAGTCGGCCGGCCGTGGCCGTGGCGGCGGCGCGAACGACCACAGCAGGTCCACCAGATCGGTCGATCCCAGGGCAATGGTCGCCCGCGCGTTGGCGATCGTCGCCTCGATCTTGGCCCGGTTGCGCACGATGCCGGCGTCGTCCATCAGCCGGGCCACGTCGGCGTCGGTGAACCGCGCGATGGTCTCCACGTCGAATCCGGCGAACGCACGCCGGAAATTGTCCCGCTTGCGCAGAATCACCAGCCACGACAGTCCGCTCTGGAAGGCTTCCAGGCTGATCCGCTCGAACAGCGCCGTCGGCTCGCGCACTGGGCGGCCCCACTCCTGATCGTGGTAGTCGCGGTAGAGCTGCGACCCGATGTCGACCCAGCCGCACCGGACCCGGTCGTCGTCGGGCGCCGGGATCAACGTGGCTCCGGCGCGTTCGCAGCGGCCGCCTGCGCCGCGGCAAGCTGACCGCGCAGTTGGTCGAGCTCGGCGCCGAGGCGTTCCAGCACCCAGTCGACTTCGGCGGTGTTGTAACCCCGCAGCACCTGGGAGAACTTCACCGCCTCCACATCGGCGCCGGTGACGCCCGATGCCGGCAGCATGGTGGCCGTCGTCGCCCGCGGCAGCGGGGGCAGCGGTTCACCCCGGCCGAACAGCGTGCTGGCGACGCCGAACAGCAACAGAGCGATCAGCACGAGCACAACGAGGTAGAGCAACACCAGTGTCACGGCATCGATAGTGCCTCATCGGCGATCGGGGTTGCCGCGATTCCCCTCAGGTCAACGCTGGCGCAGGGTGTTCATCGGCGGCCGGTCCACCAGCGACAGCGGCGTGGTCTGCGGCAGGTAGTCCATACCGTCCGGGCCGTCGGCGAAGAACTGGGTCAGTCCCACCCCGGAGTCCGGGACGCCGCAGCGCGACAGCAAGGTGGCGACGACTTGGCGGCTCATCACGGCCAATTCCGCCAACGGGCGGTTGCGATGGGCCCGCACACCCAGGTTGACCTGGGCGATCGCCTCCAGGCCCAGCCGATCGTAGGTGTCGATCAACAGGCCGATCTCCACCCCGTAGCCGGGGGCGAACGGAACCGATGCCAGCAGCTCGCGAGTGCCCGCGTACTCCCCGCCCAACGGTTGCAGCACCGCGCCCAGGTCGGGCCGCAGCGCGGTCAGCAGCGGTCGGGCCACCAGCTCGGTGACCCGGCCCCCGCCGGTGGCGTCCTCGGTGCCGTTGACCTTCAGCGGCCGCCGGTAGAAGCCCTTGACCAGGTGGACCCCGTCCGCGGTGAGCAGCGGCCCGACCAGGTGCGGCACGAACATCGGGTCGGGATCGATCAGGTCGGAGTCCACGAACACCACGATGTCGCCGCTGGTGGCGGCCAGCGACCGCCAGAGGGCCTCCCCCTTGCCGGGCTGCGGGGGGACTTCGGGGACGGCCTGTTCGCGGCTGACGACGCGAGCGCCGGCGGCGATGGACCGGATCTCGGTGTCGTCGGTGGAACCGGAGTCCAGCACGATCAGTTCGTCGACCAGGTTGTCGACCAGCGGGGTGATGCTGTCGATGACCGACTCGATGGTCGCCTGCTCGTTGAGGGCCGGCAGCACCACCGAGATGCTGCGACCCGTCTCGGCCTTAGCCGCCAGCAGCTCGGCCACCGTCCACTGCGGCCGCGTCCAGGTACGCCCGGACATCCGGGTGTCGCCCGGCGCTGAGACCAGCTCGGTCATATGCGCCACTCCTGAGCGTCGTGTCGCGCTGCGTCGCCGGCGGTCATGCCAATCCCCTTACTGTGCGGGTCGGGGCCCGGACACCCTGGATCGATGCCACCATCTCCAGGACGCGCCGGGTAGGCCCGACCTCGTGAACCCGAAACATCCGGGCTCCGGCGGCCGCCGCCCATGCGGTGGCCGCCAACGTTCCGTCGAGACGCTCGGTGAGACCCACACCAAGAGTCTCCCCGATGAAGTCTTTGTTGGAGAGCGCCATCAGCACCGGCCATCCGGTACCGACCAAGTCCTCCGTGTGTCGCAGCAACGCTAGCCCGTGAAAGGTGTTCTTGCCGAAATCGTGGGTGGGATCGATCAGAACCCGCTCGCGGTCCACCCCGGCCGCCACCGCTGCGTGCGCGGCCGCGGTGACCTCGTCGATCACCGCTGTCACCACCCCGTCGACCTGCGTGCCGTAGCTGACCCGGAAGGGGCGGGTGCGCGGCTGGGCTCCGCCGGTGTGCGAGCAGACCAGCCCCGCCCCGAATTCGGCGGCCACCGCCGGCAGGCCGGGGTCGATCCCGCCCCAGGTGTCGTTGATCAGGTCGGCGCCGGCAGCACAGGCGCGTTTGGCCACCTCCGCCCGCCAGGTGTCCACGCTGATCAGCTGGTCGGGGTAGGCCCCGCGCAGCCACTCGATGAACGGGACCACCCGGGCGGTCTCGGCGTCGGCGTCCACGGGCTGGCCCGGTCCGGCTTTGACTCCGCCGACATCGATGACGTCGGCGCCCTCGGCGACGGCGCGGTGCACCGCGTCTTTGGCCGCCTCGTCGGTGAACGTGGCGCCCGCGTCGTAGAAGGAGTCCGGGGTGCGGTTGATGATCGCCATGATGAGCGCACGACCGGCCGCCACCGGGCGTCCACAGAAATAGGTGTGCACCTGTCTATGGTGCCCGGTGGGGCTCGGCCCCTCCTCGGTCAGCCCTGCGGTCGCTTGCCGGCGGCCACTTCGCCGGGGTAGTCGGCGTAGTAGGGGACGTAGCCCTCGTTGCGCCCGGCCAGCACGTACAGCGGGTCCTCGATGTCTCCGCCGCCGTAGCCCTGCCCGCGCAGTTCGACCTTGCGGCTCTTGAACGTGGTGGTGTGGGCCAGCGACGGGACCAGCCGCACGAACAGCGGCACCGCATAGGAGGGCAGCTGGTCATAGAGCAACGCGGCCAGCCCCGGTCCGTCGAACTGGGCGCCGTCGCGCAGTTTGACCGCGGCCATCCCGGCGCGGCCACCGGTGCCAGGCACCTCTACGCCGTAGACGGCGCACTCCTCGATCGCCTCGTCGGCGCCCAGCGCCGCCTCGACCTGCGTGGTGGCGACGTTCTCGCCTTTCCACCGGAAGGTGTCACCGAGCCGGTCGACGAAGGCGGCGTGCCCCATCCCCTGGGGGCGCATCAGGTCGCCGGTGTTGAACCAGCAGTCGCCGTCGCGGAAGGCGTCGCGTACCAGCTTCTTCTCGTTGGCCTCCGGGTCGGTGTAGCCGTCGAAGGGTGAGAATCGGTTCACCGGGCTCAGCAACAGCCCGGGCTGTCCCGCCGGCACACGCCGCACGCGGCCGTCGTCGCCGCGCAGCGGCAGCCCGGTGTCGGGGTCGTAGTGCACGTAGGCCAGGCGCAGCGGGTACACGCCTGTGCTGCGGGGCACGTTGAACACGTTGAGGAACGCGCTGTTGCTCTCGCTGGCGGCGTAGAACTCGCAGACCCGCTTGATGCCGAAACGTTGGGTGAATTCGTCCCAAATCTCCGGCCGCAGTCCGTTGCCGGCGATCACCCGCACCTTGTGGGCACGGTCGGTCGGCTTCGGGGGCTGGTTGAGCAGGTACCGGCACAGCTCGCCGATGTAGACGAAGGCGGTGGCGTCTGCGGCGATCACCTCGTCCCAGAATCGCGAGGCCGAGAACGAGCGGCCCAGGGCCAGGGTGGCACCGGCGTTGAGCACCGACGACACCGCGACGGTCAGCGCGTTGTTGTGGTAGAGCGGCAGGCAGCAGTACAGGGTGTCGCTGCCGCGCAGCCGCAGCCCGACGGCGCCGAATGTCGCCAGGGCGCGCAACCAGCGGTAGTGCGTCATCACGCTGGCCTTGGGGTAGCCGGTGGTGCCGGAGGTGAAGATGTAGAACGCGGTGTCCTTGGCCAGTACCGCGTTGACCGAGGCGGGGTTGCCGTCCGGTGCGGTGGCGGCCAGCCGCCGGAATTCCTCGATGGTCACCGGCTCGTCGGGGGCGCCGCTGTCCTTGACCGCGTCGACCAGGTCGGCCTCCGCGACCAGCAGGGTGGAGTTCAGCACCCCCAGACTGTGGGCGAGCACATCGCCGCGCTGGTGGTAGTTGAGCATGCCGGCGACCCCGCCGCATTTGGCGACGGCCAGCATCATCAGCACCGCGTCGGGGCAGTTGCGCAACATGATCCCCACGACGTCGCCGTGGCCGACGCCGCGTGCGGCCAGCACCGCGGCGTAGCGGTTGACTGTCTCGTTGGCCTCGCGGTAGGTCAGTCGCTGGTCGCCGAACCGGATGAACACGCGGTCGCCCCATTGGGCCGCGCGGTCCTGGAAGACCTTGCCGATCGACGCCTTGGAGGTGGGCCGGGCCCGCAGTCCGGTCCACAGCCCGCGAAGGATGGTCGGCGCGTCGGCCAGCAGATGCGGTGTGCGGGCCACCACGTCGAACAGCCCCACCCGGGTGACGGTGCCGGAGTCGTGGTCGGACACGTTATCGCCTCAATTCGCGGTCGCTGGGGTCGACTGACGAAGCAGCAGCTTAATCGGTACCGGCGGTACCGGGTGAACAGGCTTCGAGCGCCGCCTCCACGTCATCGAACACCAGTAGGCGGCGCATCGCCTGCGGGTTGACGAACCCCGCGTCGACCAGACCGGCCAGCCACGTCCAGAGCCCGGCGTAGTGCCCGTCGGGATCCAACACCACCACCGCCTTGTCGTGCATCCCCAGATGCCCTGCGGTCCAGGTCTCGAAGAGTTCTTCGAGCGTGCCGATGCCGCCGGGCAGGGTCAGGAACACGTCCGCCCGGTCATCCATCACCTGCTTGCGCTCACGCATGGTCTCGGTGACGATCAACTCGTCGGCGTCGACATCGGCCACCTCGCGGTGCAGCAGGGCCTTGGGGATCACCCCGACCGTCCGTCCCCCGTGCTCGCGGGCGGCCACGGCGAGCGCACCCATGGCCGAGACGTTGCCGCCTCCCCACACCAACGTCCAGCCGCGCCGGGCGATCGCCGCACCGACCTCGGCGGCCAGCGCCAGCAGCGCCGGATCGCGCGGGCCGGACGCGCAGTACACGCACACCGCCCATTGCCTCGACCGCACAACCGAAAGGCTATCGGGCGCTGGGCTCAGACCGTAAACTCTGCGGCGATGCCGATCCGCTGGAACGTCCCCGAACATGCGGCGGCCTTGCAGCAGATCATCGCCGCTCTGGACGACGACGGGGCCCGGGCCGGTGCGGTGGTGCTCGGTCCGGACGGGTGCGGCAAGTCGACCCTGGCCCGATTGGCCGCCGAAGACTACGCGCAGCGCCACACCGGCACCCGGGTGCGCTGGGTGATCGGCACTCCCACCGAGCGCGGCGTACCGCTGGGCGCGTTCAGCCATCTGGTCGAGGTGTCCGAGATCGGCAAGCCCGCCGCACTGCTGCGCGCGGCCCGAGCATCACTGGCCGACGGCGAAGGCGAGCTGGTGCTGGTGATCGACGACGCTCACCAGCTCGATCTGTTGTCGGCCACCCTGGTCTACCAGCTGGCGTTGACCGGCTCGGCCCGGATGATCGTCACCGGCCGCGCCGACGGCTCTCCCGCGGCCCCGATCACCGCGCTGTGCAGTGACAACCTGTTGCCCCGGATCGACATCCCGGCCGGCGATGCGGACACGGCCGGCCAGGACATCGACGCCTTCGTAGCGGGGCTGCCCGCCGGTGCTCGTGCGGTGCTGGACTACCTGGCCGTCTGCGAGCCGCTGGCGCTGGTCGACCTGGAGAACCTCACCGGCGCCGACGCGGTCCGCCAAGCCGAGGAACTCGGCGCCGTGGAGACCCGCGTCCGCGGCGGCCACGGACGCGACCCCGTCGTCTACACCGCGCACCCGCTGTTCGCCCAGCGGGCGCTCGCCGCGCTGGGCGATGCCGGCGCCCGCGCGCGGCGCACCGAGGTGGTCGGTGTGCTGACCACCTCGCCCTGCCGCCACATCGGCGAGCAGTTGCGGCTGGCGGCGCTGGCCGCCGACAGTGACGCCCCGCAGACCGCCGCGCAGATGGTGGATGCGGCCGAACAGGCGATGCGGCTGGGCGATCCCCGGCTGGGCGAGAAATTGGCCCGTCAGGCACTGGAGCACTCGGGCGGACTGCCGGCACGGTTGGCCCTGGCGCATGCGCTGGGCTGGCAGGGCCGCGGCCGCGACGCCGACGAGGTGCTGTCGGCGGTCGACCCCGCCACGCTGAACGAACCGGACCTGATGGCCTGGGCGCTGCCGCGGGCCGCCAACCAATTCTTCATGCTGGGCGAACCGGAACGCGCGACCGCGTTTCTGGCCGCCACGCGGGGCCGGGTCAGCGGCCCGCGCCCCCGCGTCACCCTCGATGCGCTCGGCGCCACCTTCGCGATGAACGCCGGAAACATCGGCCGCGCCGTCGAGTTGGCCACCACGGTCCTGGCCGATCCCGCCGCCGACGACATGGCGGTGGCCTGGGCGGGTAGCGCCGCCGCGCTGTGCGCGGCGCGGGCCGGCCGATTCGACGCCGTCGGACCGCTGGCGGCCCGCGCGCTGGGCGCCGAGCATCCCGGCGTGCTGCGGTTCACCGTGGGGCTGGCCGCTGTCTCTTATACACATC
>NZ_JRMK01000108.1:0-14256 GCF_000972925.1 Mycobacterium sp. UM_Kg1
CTGACCTCGCGACACAGCAGCGACTCTGGCGGGTGCGCGAAGCGGTAGCCGACGTACTGGGAGCGTTCGGCCCCCCACTGAAGTTCGATGTCTCACTGCCCCTGGCGGCCGTCGCCGGATTCGCCGCGGCGGCGAGCGCGCTGGTGCAGCGCCATGCACCGGAGGCGCTGCCGGTGCTGTTCGGTCATATCGGCGAGGGAAACCTGCACTTCAACGTGCTGCGGTGCTCGGAATCAGCCGAGGCGGGCCTGTATGTGGCGATGATGGAGCTCATCGCCGAGTGCGGCGGCAACGTCAGCTCCGAACACGGGGTGGGAAGCCGAAAGCGGGCCTACCTGTCGATGTCGCGCGGGCCGGCCGACATCGCGGCGATGCGGACGATCAAAGCAGCGTTCGATCCGACCGGGTATCTCAATGCCGCGGTCTTGTTCGACTAGTCGCGGTGCCTGCTGCCGACGGCCTGGCGCAGCTGAGCGAGGAATTGCTCAGAGTCGTCGCTGCGAATGATGTAGTGCGAGATGGCGATCCGGATGGCTGCGGCCGCCTTCACTGCGGCATCGGGTCCGGTCAGCATGCGCTGCAGGCCCTCGCGCATCGGCACGATGATCCGGGAGAAATCGGCCAGCACGTGCTTGGGTTCGATGTCTATCATTCGCACGCCCGTCGAGGAGTGCTGGTAGTCGACGATGAAACGCAGTGCAGCGTCGAGCTTTTCGGCTCCCTTAAGTCCTTCGGTGGCGCTCGCCAGACCGCTGTCGAAGATGTGCCGCTCGTAGCGGGAGAACGCTGAGATCAGCTCTTCCTTCGACGGGAACCACCGATACAGGGTCGGGCGGGAGACCCCGGCCTGGGCGGCCACCTCCGACAGGCTGAGCTTGGTCATCCCGTTGCGCCCGAGCACCTCGGCGGTGGCCGCGAGGATCCGCTGCCGCGTCGAGTTGTCGGGGGTGTCCACCGAAGGTGTCATTGCGCAAACTTTACAAAGTAGGGAGCAAGTGTCACGGGAGTTCGGTGCTTGGACATCGTTCCTCGCCGTCGTGGGTCCCGGGCCGGACCGTGAGTCGATTATCGCGATCGACGCGCCTGGCGTCACATCCGGTCAGCCGGAGCTGTCGCGGTGGCCGGGGATCGGCAGGGCTGCCGGGGACGGTCAACGACGGCGCACCAGGACCGACTGCTGGATGCCGGCAACCGCGCCGCGCTGGTCGAACAGCGTGCCGATGGTCGTCCCGATGCCGTCCGGGCCGTAGTTGGTCTCGGCGCGGATCCCGATCCATTCGCCGTCGGGAATCCGGTGCACGTGCACCACCAGATCGGTGTTGAGGAACGTCCACGTGGTGATGTCGAGCTTGGTGCCGACGCCGTTGGCGTCGTCGGCCACCGCGAACAGCCGCTGCAATGGTGTCATCGCCTCGCCGTTGACCAGGTCGACGATCGGCGAGATCCACGACTCGCCGGCCCCCGGTGCCAGCGGCGTGGTCAACCACCGCCAATCCAGGCTGTGCACGTAGTTGCGGTCCCACTTGCGCTGCACGTCGATGCCGCGCGCCTCGTGGACCGGCCGCAGTGGAGGCGCGCAGGCGTGCTGCACCTCGGAGGTGTCCAGTTTCTGGAGCCGCCAACCGGTCGCGCGGGCGACCGGCCGCAGGAGCCGGTCCGGGCCGGCTGCCAGCATTTGAGCGCTGACCAGTTCGATCTGCTTGCCGGGGCGGTCCACCTGGCCCCGCACCCACAGGTCACCCTCGGCCGGTACCGGTCCCAGCAGGTCGATGGTGACCCGGCTGAGCCGGGTGTCGTCGCGGGCGTCCAGGCGCTCCAGCGCCCGGACCAGCAGCGCCGACACCGGCGCGGCGTGCTGAATCTGAGCTGACCAGGTTCCTCGGACGAAATCGGTGGCCGCGAACCTCTCGCCGCGGGAGTCATCGGGGTCCAGCAGGTCGTAGTAGGCGTCGGTCATGGCATCCCTTTCAGGGCAATCCGGCGCCGGGAATCGCCACGGTCACCGTGTCCAGCCGTGAGTCGCGGGTCCCGATCAGCCGCTTGGGGTAGGCGCTGGGACTTGTCAGCAGAAACAGGGTGCGGCGCCGGCGGCCGCCCAGCGCGCAGGCGATCGCGGCCCGGCCGCCGGTCGCGATGCGGTCGGTCACGATGCCGCCCTCGACGATGCGTTCGAACTGATTCGCCAGCGTCATCGCCGTCCAGACCCCTCCGGCGGCGTCGAGCGCGATGCCATCCGGCGGCCCGTCCAGCCCGTCGGCGAAGGTGCGGCGGGCGTGCAGCCCGCCGTCGGCGTCGATGGTGAACCGGGTGAGCCGGCGGCCCATCGATTCGGCCACCGTCAGGGTGGTCCCGTCCGGGGAGATCACCATCCCATTCGGAAAGTCGAGGTCCTCGGCGACGATGCGCACGCTCGCGTCCGGATCCACGCGTACGAGCACCCCGCCGGAGGGTGCCTGTGACCCGATGTAGCTGCGGCCGGCCGCGTCCACCACCATGTCGCCGAGATCGGCCGGGACGCGGTCAGCCAGATCGACCAGCGTGGAGACCGAGTCGCCGTCGTAGCAGAGCACCCGACGATCTGCGGCCGAGGCGATCAGCAGGGTGCCGTCCGGCCGGAAGCCCAACCCGCTGGGGCTGTGGCCCGGTAGGGGAACCGTTGTCATCGAGCCGTTGAGCGTGACGGTGTGGATCGCCTCGCCGAGCATGTCCGAAAACCACAACAAGCCCTCGAACCAGCGGGGCCCTTCCCCGAAGCAGAAGCCGTCCGCCAGGGGTGCAGGCGCCGACGACGAGGCGTCGACGCCTTGCTGCGAACCTGTCTCGGCGATACCCAACACTGTCGCCCTCCTGTCCGGCCGCCCTGGGCGCGGCTTGTACACACTTTACAAAATGCGCCCAAAATGTCACGCTCGCGGAATGTCTGAAACATCCGCGACAACCGAGACTTCCCCTGCGACGCACTGGTCGGTGAGCGGCCTGCTGGACCTGTTCGAAGTGGTTGCCGACGGTCCCGACCGCTTCGTCGGCGCCACCGGGCTGGCCGGTGGGGACGAGCGCCAGGTGGTGGAGGGCACCCAGTTGGTGGCGCAGGCCATCGTGGCGGCGGCGCAACGGTTCGCGGACAAGTCGATCCGATCGGTGCACGCGGTGTTCGCCCGGGCAGTTCTGGTGGGGCCGCCGGCGGAATACGCGATCGATGTCGTCAGCGAGGGGCGCTCCACGGCCGCCGCGGTGATCTCGGTCCTGCAGAACGGCAAACGCTGCGCCACCATCACGGTGCTCGCCGATGTGCCGTCGGCCGACATCATCACCCACCACCTCCGCCGCCCGGATGTCACCGCCCCGGCGGAGGCCAACCCCTGCGCCATGCCGATGGCTGGGCGAGAGGTGCGCCTGGTCGACGTGGTGGACGTCAACAGTCCTGACGAGGTTGGGCCCCCGGAGCTCTACGCCTGGCTGCGCTATGACCCCATTCCTGCCCGTGATGATCTCGCCAAGGCGCTGATCGCTTATTTCACCGGACATTTGGGGATCTCAACCACGATGCGCGCGCATGCCGGGATCGGAACGAGCCAGTCGCACGTGACGGTGTCGACGGCTCCCATGACCGTCACGGTGAGCTTCCACGAGAAGGTGCGCTGGGACGGCTGGCTCCTCTACAGTCACGAGAGCACGCAGGTGGGCGCGGGCATGTCCTACGTTCGCGGAACGGTGCACACCGAGGAGGGCGAGCTCATCGCCTCCTTTGCCCAGGATGGGCTGATCCGGCCATTGCGTACCAGCGACAACAGCATCGCCGAGCACTCGCGGCTATAGCGGCAGACGCCCGGCCGGTTTCGGCAACTCGGCGAAACCGGCGGCCCGTGACAAGTCGAAACTGAAAAGCCCGGAAATGGCAGCACTTTCCGGGAGGGGGTCCAGGTAGGCCCACGCCACGTCCGGTATGACGGTGTCGCCGACGACTGCGCTCCAGTAGCTGGCGTAGCCCTTGTAGTTGCAATACGTCGACGTCGTCGATGCCTGCAGCAGCTCGGTGCGCACGTGGTTCGCGGTGACGTAGAGCCGCGGGGCCAGGGCTGTCTCGAACAGGATGACCGTGTCGTCGGTGTCCACCAGGGCGATGCCGGCGACCTCGACCCGCAGGGCTCGCCGGCTGGGGCGGCAATCGATCCGGTGATAGGGGTTCGGCGGGTAGTGCACCAGCTGACGGCCCTCCTCGAACCAGGTGTCCGCGGCGTCCCAGGCGACCTGCACGAAACCGGGCGCCTCCGGCAGCGCCCGACACGGCAGCCCGCGAACGGCATCCTCGCGAAAGGCGTAGCTCAACGGCTCGCCCTGGCGATGGACCAGCAGCACCTCTTCGGTGTCGATCACGCAGCGCTGAGCGCGGATCGCCTGCACCCGGCGCGGATGCGGCTCGACGTAGACCAAAGCGCCGGTGATCTCCGGCGCGAACCAACCGGCCCGCTCGGTGCTGAGCGGACCATGCCCGGCAACCAGACTCACGTTCCCTCACCCCTTGCCCCGGACGTGTCCCACTGAATTCGGCTTTACAAATTCTGCTCCAACTGTAATATCACCGGAAGTTGTGCTGCGCAGACGGACCGGGCTCGTCGGACCGGCGGCACCCGACGAGCTGGGAAGATGTGATGACGAGTACCGCTGCGGCACTTGATTCCTCGGTGCACGACCAGTGTCTGCGCTACCGACTCGACGTCATCGCCAGCGACGTCGCCGGCCTGGTGCACAGCGCCGGCGGCTGGCTGTATCAACGGGCGGCGACCGGCTGGGCCGTGCGCGTGCTGGTGCCCGCGCACCTGGACCTGCGGCCGTTGCAGATCCTCGGCCTGAGCGCCGCCGACCTGGAGGCCCACCTTGCCGCGCCCGAGTGCGAGCCGCCCGGGCACGCCCTGGCGGTGGCCGCCGATGCGCTTTGCGCCGACGCGCGAATCCACCAGCGGGTGCAGCAGGCGCTGCGATGCAGCCTGACGGAGCTCGTGGTGTGGGGGCGGCCCGCGACGCTGGAGCTGGATCGCCGGCTGCGCACGGTCCAGCACACGCCCTCCGTGGCAGGACGGGCGTTCAAACGTCGGGCGCTTGCCGCCGCCGGCGGGAAGGTGGCGCACCTCGACGGGCCGGAGACATTCCGAAGCGACCAGAGTCATTGCCTGCCGGTCACTTCCGATCTGGTCGCGGTCGGCTGATGCGCAAGTACTACGACCACACCCTGCTGTATCTGCACGAGACGATCGATCTGGGCCGCGGCACCAGCGACGACTTCACCCACAACTTCACCGAGACCTACCAGCCCATGATGACCGACCTCGGCGCCCGCCTCTTCGGACTGTGGGAGTCCACCGCCTACAACGGACATTGGCCGCAGGTCACCGTCATCTGGGAGATCGACGCGTTCGCCGACTACGCCCGGATCGGACGGGCACAGAGCCGGGGCGGCAGCCACGCCCAGCCCGCGGCCGATTGGTCGGCTTACCTGGCCGGCATCGGTGCCTCGGGGGAGGGCCGCATCATGTATCCCGGGCCGCGCAACAAGACGCTGTCTGCGCTGTGCGAAGCCGGCTTCGACGCGACCGTGGTGATTCAGGAGATCATGCAGACCAAGCCCGGTCGCCAGGACGACTACATTCGTGAGCTGGAGCGGCTGTACGTGCCGTGGTCGGAGCGCACCGGAAAGCGCTGGCTCGGTTCGTTCACCACCACGTTCCGCTTCAACGAGGTCATCCACTACTGGGCGCTCGACGGCGGATGGGATTGCTTCGCCGAGCACTACCCGTCGTGGAAAGACCATCCGCCGGCCGAGATCGTGACCTGGATGAGTGTGGCCCCCGCCTTGCGTGACGGCTGGGAGGACTCGATCCTGCAGGCCTTGCCCCCGTCGCCGCTACAGCGAGACAACACGTGACAAGCGTTGCGGCGCCCGAGTTCTCCTACGATCCGTTCGACCCCGCGGTGATGGCTGACCCGCTGCCGTACTACCGGGTGCTGCGCGATCAGCACCCGATGTACTACGTCCCGCAATGGGATCTCTACGCACTGTCCCGCTTCGACGACATCTGGGATGTCCTGGCCGTCAGTGACGGAACCTTCGTGGCCTCCGAGGGCACCCTGCCGGCGGCCAGTGTGTTGGCACACCACAACAGCGGTCCGGTACCGGACCCGCCGCTGCATCCGCTGCCCTTCCACGCCGTCTTCGACAAGCCGATCTACGACGACATCCGTCGGCTGCAGTCGCCGGCATTCCGGCCCCGGTCGGTGGCCGACTGGCAAGACCGCGTGCGCGCCCTGGCCAACCAGCGGCTCGATGAACTGCTTCCGCGCGGCCGCTTCGACCTGACCTGTGACTATGCGGGAATCGTGGTGGCCCAAGTGGTGTGCGACCTACTGGGCATTCCGATCGAGCTCGCCGCGGAGGTGCTGGCCGCGGTCAACGCCGGCAGCCTCGCGCAGGCCGGCAGCGGCGTGGACACAGCCGCGGCGCGACCCAATTATCTGCAGTACCTCATCCCCGCTGTGCAACGCCGGCGCGCCGAGCGGGAACCCGGCGCGCTGCCGATCGTCGACGGAATTCTGGCCTACCGCTTACCGGACGGCAGCGTCCTCGACGATGTCGAAGCCGCCACGCAACTGCTGTGCATCTTCATCGGCGGCACCGAGACGGTACCCAAGATCGTGGCGCACGGACTGTGGGAACTGGCCCGCCGACCGGACCAACTGGCCGCGGTGCGCACGGATCCGAACACCACGGTGCCGAGCGCACGCGAGGAGATGATCCGGTACTGCGCACCCGCGCAATGGTTCGCCCGCACCGCCCGCAAACCCTTCACCTTGCACGGCACCACGATCAAGCCCGGTCAGCGCATCATCACCCTGTTGGCGTCGGCCAACCGGGACGAGCGCGAGTACCCGAATCCCGACGAATTCCATTGGGACCGAAAAATAGAAAGGTCACTGGCTTTCGGGCGCGGACAGCACTTCTGCATCGGCTACCACCTGGCCCGGCTGGAAGTCACGGTCCTGGTGCAGGAATGGCTGCGCCGTGTCGCGGAATACCGCATCAGCGAAGGCGGCGCGACCAGGCTGCCGTCCAGCTTCCAGTGGGGCTGGAACAGCATTCCGGTGGAGGTGTAAGCCATGTGGGCGCACCGGTTGATCGCGCCGTATCAGTTCGAGCGGGTCGAGGTTGCCGAACCCGCCGAACAACAGATCGGCACAGGTCAGGTGCTGTTGCGGTTCGTCGCCGCCGGAGTGTGCGGCAGCGACCTACCGGCCTTTCGCGGCGCACAGGGCAGGCTGCCCGGTGACAACGGTGCCGGCGCCGCCGAGAAGCTCGGCTTCCCGATCCACGAGATCGTCGGCGACGTCATCGTCAGCCGGCATCCCCAGCATCGGCCCGGAGACCGCGTGGTCGGCTGGGCGTCGGGCTTCGACGGCCTGATGGAGCAGGTGGTCAGTGACGGCGACGGGCTGCTGGGCTATGACCGGGCACTGGATCCCGCCCGAGCGGTGGGTCTGCAGCCGCTGGCATGTGTGCTCTACGCCGTCGAACAGTTGCCCGACCTCGCCGGGCGCCACGTCGCGGTGATCGGTCAGGGCTCGATCGGCCTGCTGTTCAGCGCCGTGGCCAAGGCCGCCGGTGCACGTCGGGTCACCGGGGTGGACCCGGTCGACCGCCGCGATGTGGCCGCCGCGTTCGGCGTCGACTCCGTCGTCCAGGCGACCAGTGACCGCTGGCTGCGCCACCTGGACCCCGCCGACCGGCCGGAGATCGTGATCGAGGCGGTAGGCCACCAGGTCGCCACCCTGGGCCACGCCATCGAGGCCGCCGCACCCGGCGGGACGGTGTTCTACTTCGGAGTCCCCGACGACGACAGCTATCCGATCAACATGCGCGCCATGCTGCGCAACAATCTGACGTTGATCTCCGGGATCACCCACGACCGTCGGCGGATGCTCTCGGCCGCAGCGCGCTTCGCCGCCGACCATCCCGAACTGCTGGGCGACTACGTCACCCACGTCTTCGGTTGCCACCAAGCGCAGGACGCCTTCGAGCTGGCGGCCCGACCGGTTCCCGGCCGCGTCAAGATCGCGATGGTCGCATGATGTCGGCGTTGGGCGACGCGCTGGCGCAGCGGGCACCGATCTGGGGCGGCTGGATCACCGGTCCAACCGTGTTGGGGCCCGAGGAGTTCGCCCGCGCCGGATACGACTACGTGGGCTTCGACGCCCAGCACAGCTACCTCGACGACGCCCGCATCGCCTCGATGCTGCGGTACACCGAGCACCTGCCGATCGCGACGGCGGTCCGGGTGCCCAACGCCGATCCGGCCCCCATCGGCCGGGTGCTCGACGCCGGCGCCGACGCAGTCATCGTGGCGCTCATCGAGACGGCCGAACAGGCAGCGGCCGCGGTCGCCGCGACCCGCTACCCGCCGGCGGGCAACCGCAGCTTCGGGCCCCTGCGGGCCGCATTGGGCCGCGACCTGGGTGCCCTGGAGGCGCGCGCGGACGTGTTCGCCATGATCGAGACCGCAGCGGCATTGGCCGACCTGGAGCGGATCTGCGCGGTCCCCGGACTGGCCGGTGTCTACGTCGGGCCCGCCGACCTGGCCATCTCGATGGGGGTCGACGTCGCCCGGGCCACCACGGATCCCGACATGCTGACAGCGATGACCCGGATTCAGCGCGCCGCATCCGAGGCGGGCGTGACAGCGGCGATTCACGCCGGCTCGGGCACCGCTGGTGCGGCGCTGGCCGGCCTGGGATACCAGATGATCACGCTGGCCGCGGAGTCGCAGGCACTGCGGCGCGGCGCCATCGACCACCTCGACGAAGCGAGGGGCCGATGAGCCAACCACGCGTGGCCCTGGTCACCGGTGCGGCCCGCGGTCAGGGCTGGGCGATCGCAGAACGGCTACGGGCGGACGGATTCGCGGTGGCCGCCTGCGACGTGAACCGGGCCGAGCTCGATGCCGCCGTCGCCGCGCGCAACGACGACGCGCTGATCGGCATTGAGCTGGACGTGACCTTCCCCGAGCAGTGGGACGCGGCCGTGGCCGCCACTGTGCGCCGGTTCGGCGCGTTGACGACGCTGATCAACAACGCCGGGACCCTGCACCGGGCGCCGATCGTCGACGAGACCCCCGAGGACTTCGAAAGGGCCTGGCGGGTCAACTGTCTCGGCGCCTTTCTGGGCATCAAAGCGGTGCTGGAGCAACTGCGGCAGTGCGAAGGTGCGGCCATCGTCAACACCTGCAGCACCGGGGCGATCCGCCCGTTCCCCCAGCACAGTGCCTACGGTTCGTCGAAATGGGCGCTGCGCGGGCTGACCCAGACCGTCGCCGCCGAACTGGCCCCGGCGGGAATCCGGGTCAACGCGGTGTTTCCCGGGCCGATCTCCACCCCGATGCTCGACGACGTCACGCAACAGCGACTGGCCGCGGTGGCGGCCAGCGGCCGGCTCGGCCGCCCCGGCGAGGTGGCCGATGCGGTGGCATTCCTCGTCTCGCAGGCCGCTTCGTTCATCACCGGGGCTGAACTGATCGTGGACGGCGGCCAATGTCTGCAGATTCGGTGAAGCCGCCCGGGAAGGGGCTGTCGATCGGCGTCATCGGCGCCGGCCCGGGCGGTCTGGCATTGGGAATCCTGTTGCGGCGTGCGGGGTTTTTCGACTTCACCATTTTCGACCGGGAGGACGGGGTCGGAGGAACCTGGCGGATCAACACCTATCCGGGGTTGGCATGCGATGTCAGGTCGCATCTGTACTCCTACTCTTTCGACCTGAACGCCCATTGGTCGCGGCAATGGTCGCAGCAGCCGGAGATCCTCGCCTACTTCGAGCGTTGCGCCGCCGAGCACGGGCTGACCGAACACCTGCGGCTGCGCACCGAGATCTGTTCGGCCCGCTGGGAGGAAGACCGGCGCCAGTGGTGCCTGGGGGCCCGCGACGGCGCCGAGTACCGGTTCGACGCGGTGGTCTCGGCGGTCGGCCTGTTCACCCGGCCGGTGTTGCCGGATCTGATCGAAGAGCAGCCCTTCACCGGCACCGTCATGCACTCGGCGCGGTGGGACCATTCGGTGCCGATCGCCGGGGCGAAGGTCGCCGTGCTGGGGACCGGTTCGACTGCGGCGCAACTGTTGCCGGAGCTGGCCGAGGTTGCCGAGAAGGTGTACTCACTGCAGCGGTCGCCCACCTGGATCCTGCCCAAACCCGACCGTCCCTACACGCCGCTGCAGCGTTGGGTATTCGCCCGCGTCCCCTTGGCCAAGCGACTGTATCGGCTGCGGCTCTGGCTGCGCAGCGAAGCGAACATCTCGGTGATCGAGAGCGGCAGCGACAGGACCCGGGAGCTGACCGATGTCGCGCGAAAACTGCTGGACAACACCATCTCCGATGAGATACTGCGGGCAGAGCTCACCCCCGATCATCCGTTGGGCTGCAAGCGGCTGGTCTTCTCCTCGGAGTACCTGCCGGCGCTGGCCCGCGCCAACGTCGAAGTGGTGAACAGCCCGGCCGCAGCGTTGCGTGCCCGATCGGTGGTCGCCGAGGACGGCACCGAATGCGAAGTCGACGTGGTGGTCTGCGCCACCGGGTACGCGGCCGCGGACTACCTGGGTCAGATCGAGGTGACCGGTGAGGGGGGAACCACGCTCAAGCAGGCCTGGCGTGATGGGCCGCGCGCCTATCTGGGTATGGCGATGCCCGGTTTCCCCAACTTCTTCATGCTCTACGGACCCAACACCAACGTCGGGTCCAACAGCGTGATCTTCGTGCTGGAAGCCCAGGCACGCTACATCGTGCGGGTGTTCAAACATCTGCGGCGTACCCGCAAGTCCTATGTCGCCGTGCGGCCTGCCGCGCTGACGGAATTCATCGCCAAGGTCGACCGGTGGATGCGCAACACGGTGTGGACCTCCCGATGCAGCAACTATTTTCGGGCGGCAAACGGACGCGTGGTGACGCAGTGGCCGCGTAGCGCCGGTGCCTTCTGGGCCATGACCCGCAGGTTCCGGCCCGCCGACTTCACCTTCGAACCGGCTGACCGAAGGTGATGATCTGGCGCACCGCGACGCCGTCGGCGAGCTGGTCCATGGCCTCGTTGATCCGCTCCAGGGGCAAGGTGGACGACACCAAGCGCTCCACCGGAAGCCGGCCGGCCCGCCACATTTGGACGAAACGGGGGATGTCGCGCGCGGGAACCGCTGACCCCAGATAGCTGCCGATCAGCGAGCGGCCCTCGGCGACAAGCCCCAGTGGCGACACGCTGATCCGGGCGTCCGGGGCCGGCAGACCGACGGTGATGGTGCGCCCGCCGGGCGCGGTCAGACCGATCGCGGCCTCCAACGCGGCGGGGTGCCCCGCCGCCTCGATCACCACCGGTGCGCGCACGCCGGCGGCGAGCGCCTGCTCGGGGGTGTACGTCCGGTGCGCGCCCAGCTCGGCCGCGGCCGCCAGCTTGTCCGGCAGCCGGTCGACGGCGACCACCTGCACCTCGTCGTAGGCCAGTGCGGTCAGCACCGCGGCCATCCCCACCCCGCCGAGCCCGACCACCACGACGGTCTCACCCGGGCCCGGACGGCCCACGTTGAGCACGGCACCGCCGCCAGTCAGCACCGCGCAGCCCAGGAGGGCCGCCACCGCCGGAGGCACCTCGTCGGGGACCGGCACCGCGCTCGCCTGGTTGACCACCGCATGCGTGGCGAACCCGGAGACCCCGAGGTGGTGATAGACGGTCTGGTCGCCGCGGTGCAGCCGCAGCCCACCGCCGAGCAGGGTTCCCGCGCCGTTGGCGGCGCTGCCGGGCTCACACGGCGCCATGCCGTCGGTGGCGCACGCCGGGCAGGCGCCGCAGCGGGGCAGGAAGGCCAGCACCACCCGCTGTCCGGTTCGCACCGCGGTGACTCCCGCACCGACCGCTTCGACGATGCCGGCGGCCTCGTGGCCGAGCAGCATCGGCACCGGTCGCACCCGGTTCCCGTCGACCACCGACAGATCGGAGTGGCAGACCCCGGCGGCCTCGATCCGCACCAGCAGTTCGCCCGGCCCGGGCGGGTCCAGCTCCACCTGTGCCACCGTCAGCGGGCGTGAGTCGGCGTACGGGCGCGGCGCCCCGATCCGCTCCAGCACCGCCCCGCGGATCGTGGTCATGCTGGAATACAACCATGAGTTCGGACGCAGCGGTCCCGCCCGCGCCGGAAGGCTTGACCAGCCAGGACTTTCCGGTGCACTGGCCGGTGCTGACCCGCTGGGCCGACAACGACATGTTCGGCCATCTCAACAACGCGGTGTACTACCAGCTGTTCGACACCGCCATCAATGGCTGGATCGCCGCCCATGTGGACATCGATCCGGTCGCCGCACCGCAGCTGGGGGTGGTGGCCGAGTCGGGTTGCCGCTTTCTGGGCGAACTCGCCTTCCCGGACCGGCTGGCGGTCGGGCTGGCCGTGACCCGGCTCGGGCGCAGCAGCGTCACCTACCGGCTCGCGGTGTTCCGGGCCCCGGACGACCGCGGCGCCCAGACCGCAGCGGGGGCGCCGCTTGCCGCGCTCGGACACTGGGTCCACGTCTATGTCGACCGCACCACCCGGCGGCCCGTGCCGATTCCCGACGGTATCCGCGCGCTGCTGACCACCGCCCAGGTTTAGCTCGGCGGTTGTCCGGCCGGTGGCTATGCTCGGCGGGTGCCGCTCGTGAGTAAGACCGTTGAAGTCGCCGCCGACGCCGCCACGATCATGGGTATCGTGGCCGACTTCGAGGCGTACCCACAATGGAACGAAGAGGTCAAAGGGATTTGGGTGCTGGCCCGTTACGACGACGGCCGGCCCAGCCAGCTGCGCCTGGATGCGTCCTACTCCGGCTTCGACGGAACCTTCATCCAGGCCGTGTACTACCCCAGCGAGACCCAAATCCAGACCGTCCTGCAGCAGGGTGACCTGTTCAGCAAGCAGGAGCAGCTGTTCTCCGTGGTCGAGATCGGTCCCACGACGTTGCTCACCGTCGACATGAATGTCGAGACCGAGATGTCGGTGCCCAAGCCGATGCTCAAGAAGGCCTTCAACAACGCCCTGGACTATCTGGCCGACAATCTCAAACGGCGCGCCGAAGCACTCGCGGCAGGCTAGCCTCAGCGTCGATCGCAAGCGCGGCGAAGCCGTGCGCAGCGGGTCGGCGCCGTACCCTCAGCGTCGATCGCAAGCGCGGCGAGGCCGTGCGCAGTCGTCAATACGAAGCGGGAGATCCGAATTGAGCCACGCAACCGTCGATCCCGCCGAGCAGCCGTACCGTGCTCGTCGACAGAACTGGGTCAACCAGTTGGACCGGCACGCGCTGATGCAGCCGAACGCGACGGCGCTGCGCTTCCTCGGCCAGACCACCACCTGGGCCCAGTTGCGGGACCGGGTCGCGGCGCTGGCCGACGCTCTGAGCCGTCGCGGGGTCCGCGCCGGCGATCGGGTGATGATCCTGATGCTCAACCGCACCGAGTTCGTCGAGTCGGTGCTGGCCGCCAACATGCTCGGCGGAATCGCGGTCCCGGTGAACTTCCGGCTCACCCCGCCGGAGATCGCCTACCTGGTCAGCGACTGCGAAGCCAGGGTGTTGATCACCGAACCGGCGCTGGTGCCGGTCGCCACCGGCGTGCGCGAGCTGACCGAGCTGCTGGAGACCGTGGTGGTGGCCGGTGCTCCCAGTTACAGCGATGCGGGTCTGATCGGCTACGAAGACCTCATCGACGAGACCGGCGAACCGCACGCGCCGGTCGACATCCCCAACGACTCCCCGGCCCTGATCATCTACACCTCGGGGACCACCGGCCTGCCCAAGGGCGCGGTGCTCACCCACACCAACCTGTTGGGCCAGACGATGACAGCGCTGCACACCTCCGGGACCGGCACCGGCGACGTGGCGTTCATCGGGGTGCCGTTCTTCCACATCGCCGGGGTGGGCAACCTGCTGCCCGGCATGTGGCTGGGCATCCCGACCGTCATCAACCCGCTCGGGGCCTTCGACGCCGGCCAACTGCTCGACGTGCTGGCCGCCGAGCGGGTGACCGGGATCTTCCTGGTGCCGGCCCAGTGGCAGGCGGTCTGCGCCGAGCAGCAGGCCAATCCGCGGGACATCTGTCTGCGGACCATGTCGTGGGGCGCGGCGCCGGCCTCGGATGCACTGCTGCGGCAGATGGCGGAGACCTTCCCGGGCACCAAGATCCTGGCGGCCTTCGGGCCTGTCTCTTATACACATCT
>NZ_JRMK01000109.1:0-14205 GCF_000972925.1 Mycobacterium sp. UM_Kg1
CCATTGACTAATGGCACCATTGTCGGTTGACTCAGTCCATGATCTTTGGCCGCTCGCCGAAACGCAGCCACGACGCGTCGGCCGTCGTCACCGGCGCCGGCAGCGGCATCGGCGCCGCCTTCGCCCTCGAACTCGCCCGCCGCGGCAGCGCCGTGGTCTGCAGTGACATCGACGACGACAGCGCCCGGCGCACCGCCGAGGCCATCACCGGTGCCGGCGGTCGAGCGACCGCCGTGCACTGCGACGTCTCGGCGATCGATGAGGTCACCGCCCTGGCCGAGGCCGCCCAGTCCTGGTTCGGCCATCCCCCCACCCTGGTGATCAACAACGCCGGCGTGGGTGCCGGGGGGCGCCGGATCGGCGACATGGCGCTCGACGACTGGACCTGGACGCTCAACGTCAACCTGTGGGGCCCGATTCACGGCTGTCATGTGTTCACCCCGGTGCTGCGAGCAGCGGGGTCCGACCGGCCCCGGGGCATCATCAACGTCGCCTCGGCCGCATCCTTCGGCGCCGCGCCGGAGATGGCGGCCTACAACGTCAGCAAGGCCGGCGTGTTGTCACTGTCGGAGACCCTGGCGGCCGAACTGTCCGGCACCGGCATCGGCGTGACCGTGCTGTGCCCCACCTTCGTCAAGACCAACATCGTCGAATCGGGCCGGGTCACCGCGCAATCCGGCGAAGCCGCCAACCTGCTGATGCGCTTCACCGGGATCTCGGCGGAGCGGGTGGCCCGCGACTGCCTCGACACCCACGACCGCGGCGGTCTCTACTGCATGCCGCAGCTGGACGCCAAGATCGGCTGGAACGTCAAACGTTTCGCCCCGGAGACCTTCACCCGAAGCATCGGGCTGGCGTTTCGTGCCGGTGCGGCACTGCCGGGAAGGGCCGACTGAAGGAGAGGTAGATGGCTCTCGACATGGACGTGATGCTCGCCAAGATCAAGGATCGACAGTGGGCTCTGGCGGACATCGACTGGGACGCACCGGGAGCCGAACTGATCCGCCCCGACATGGTGCCCAACCTCAAAAAATTCATGGCCGACCTGTGCTGGATCGAGAACATCGGCGCCCGCGGGTTCGCCGCCTTGGCACGCAAGGCGCCGACCGCGACGCTGGCCGAGATCTACCGGTACTTCCACGCCGAGGAGCAACGCCACGCCAACGCCGAACTGGCACTGATGAGGCGCTGGGGCATGCTCGACGACGGCGAGATTCCCGAACCCAACGTCAACATCCGGTTGGCGATGCAATGGCTCGACGACTACTCCGACGACCTGCCGCTGTCGGTTCTGGGCACCGTGATCCCGATGCTGGAAGTCGCACTTGACGGCGCGCTGCTCAAATTCCTGCTCGACGAGGTCGACGACCCGGTCTGCCATCAGGTGTTCGAGAAGATCAACAATGACGAATCCCGGCACATCGCAGTCGATTTCGAGGTGCTGGAGATGATAGGCCGCGCCGATGCGCGCCGGCTGGCGATCGAGTTCGTCGGCACCGTGGCCTCGCCATCGCTGATCATCGGCGCGCTGATCTCGATCCCCCTGCTCAACCGGGTTCGCAATGAGGTGATCGGCATGGGATTGGACCCCCAGCGGCTCTACACCGCCCTGCTGCGTTTCACGCAGTTCGGTGAGCGCGGCGAACACACCCGGCGGGTGCCGGCCTACCGGATGGTCAAGCGCTACTCGAGCTGGATGGCCAACCCGGACAGTCCCTACCACCTGCTGGCCAACCCCGCGGTCTGGCTCTCCGGCTTCTACCCCAAGCGCCTGCTCAAGCCCATTCCCAGCTGGTTCACCGAACTCACCCACGAGCCGGCCGCCTGACGTGGCGCGCGCACACACCTACCAGACGCTGATCGTCGGCGCCGGGTTCACCGGTATCGGCACGGCGATCAAGCTGGCCGAAGCCGGCCTCGCCGGCGCGAGCGAGATGGTCATCCTGGAGCGCAGCGACCGCGTCGGCGGTACCTGGCGCGACACCCGCTATCCCGGTGCGGCGTGCGACATCCCGTCGCTGCTGTATTCCTTCTCCTTCGTCGCCAACCCCGGCTGGTCACGGGCGTATCCGTCGGCCGGTGAGATCTGCGCGCATATCGAGGACATGGTCGACAAGTTCGACCTGCGCCGCCACATCCGCTTCGGGACCGCGGTCACCGGGCTGGAATTCGACTCCGGCACCGGGGTATGGACGGTGTCGGCGGGACGCCGGAAATTTCGGGCCCGCACCGTGGTACTGGCCTCAGGGCCGCTGCCCGACTGCAGCTTCCCGGCCATTCGGGGCCTTTCCAGCTACACCGGTCACAAGATCCACAGCGCCCGCTGGGACCCCGACTACGACTTCAGCGGCAAGCGCGTCGCGGTCATCGGCACCGGCGCCAGCGCGGTGCAGATCGTGCCGGAGCTGGTCGAACGGGCCGGATTCGTCAAGGTCTTTCAGCGCACGCCCGGCTGGGTGCTGCCCCGCCTGGACCTGGAGATGCCGCCGCGAGTCCAGGAACTGTTCGCCAAGGTCCCCGCCGCCCAGCAGCTCGCCCGCCAGGCGCTGTTCTGGGGCCACGAGGCCAGCGCCACCGCACTGGTCTGGAACACCCCGCTCAGCAACCTGGTGGCGCAACTGGGCAGGGCCCACCTTCGCGCGACGGTCAAAGACCCGTGGCTGCGCCGCCAACTCACGCCGGATTTCACGCCCGGCTGCAAGCGCATGCTGGTCTCCAGCGACTACTACCCCGCGCTGCAGCGCGAGAACTGCAAACTGATCGACTGGCCGATCGCCACCATCAGCCCGGACGGCATCCGCACCAGCGACGGCGTGGAACACCGGCTGGACGCCATCGTGTTCGCGACGGGCTACGACGTGCACCTGACCGGCCCGCCGTTTCCGGTCACCGGGATGGGCGGCAGGTCGCTGTCGGCGGACTGGAGCGGGGGCGCTCAAGCCTTCAAAAGCATCCAGGCGCACGGTTACCCCAACCTGTTCTTCAGGACCGGACCCAACTCGGGGCCGGGCCACAACTCACTGCTGGTCTACGTCGAAGGCCAGATCGACTACGTGGTGCGGGCGATCGGCGCGATCCGCGCCAAGCGGCTGCGCTACCTCGACGTGCGCGACGACGTGCAGCGCCGCCACAACGAACAGATCCAGCAACGGCTGCGCAAGACCACCTGGATGTCGGGCTGCCGCAGCTGGTACCTGACCGACGAGGGCTTCAACGCGTCCATGTACCCCGGCTTCGCAACGCAGTATCTTCGGCAGATGCGCAGTTTCCGCATCGCCGACTACCACGCGGTGGCATGACCGCGGCGGATCGTGCAGGCCGGCCGGACTCCATCGCCGCCGTGCTGGCGAACCTGCGCCGGGTGCCCCGCCGGGTCCGGCGCGAGTCCCGCGAGATGATCGAGGCGGCGGTGACGCAGCTCTTCGAGATCGTGGTGCGCCATCCCGGCGGCAACGCGGCTTCCCGGGAGTACCGGATCGACGACCTGGCCCGGCTGGCCGGAACCACCAGCCGCAACGTCCGGGTGTATCGGGACCGGGATCTGCTGCCGCCGCCGCGCCGGGTCGGCCGGATCGCGTTGTACAACGACACCCACCTGACCCGGCTGCGGCTGATCACCTCGATGCTCGACCGCGGCTACACCATCGCGCACGTCAAGGAGATGCTCGGCGCCTGGGAGCAGGGCAAGGACCTGGGCGACATCCTGGGGCTGGAAAGCGCGATCGTGGGCGCCTGGACCACCGAACGGCCCGACACCATGTCACGCCAGGAGGCCGAGCGACGCATCGCCGACCCGCAGGCCCTGCGGCGCCTGGTGCAACTCGGGGTGATCCGTCTGGACGGCGCCGAGGCCACCATCACCCGACCGAAGCTCATCGAGGCGTTCAACGAGGTCCGCGGCTACGGGATCGGCATCGACAAGCTGATCGACCTCTACGAGCAGAGCCTGCCGCACATCGACGCGATCAGCCAGATGCTGGTGCGGGCCGGCGCCGAACACGTCCTGACCCGGATCCAGCCCGGCGCACCCCTGCCGGCCGACACCGAGATCGCCGAGCTGATCGGCATGCTGGTGCGGCTTCGCACGCAGGCCGTCGCGTCGGTCACCGCCACGCTGGCCTCATCGATCGAGTCGACGATCGAGTCGATGGTCAGCAGCCTGCTCGCCGAGTCGTTGCTGCGCTGAGCTGCCGGGACAAGCAGCTACGCCAGCGCCAGGAACAGCTTCTCGAGCTCATCTTCGGTCAGCGGGGCTTTGCCACCGGCCGACTCGCCGGCCAGGCATTCGCGAAGCCCACTGGCAACAATCTTGAAGCCCGCCCGGTCCAGTGCCCGGGAGACCGCCGCGAGCTGGGTGACCACGTCTTTACAGTCGCGGCCGCTCTCGATCATGGCGATCACCCCGGCGAGCTGGCCGTGCGCGCGGCGCAGCCGGTTCAACACCGACTTGACGCTCTCTTCGTCATCCAGCACGTGAGATCCTCCACATCCGTCCGTAATACCCTCTAGGGTATCGCACCGGAGGGTGTGCCGACGAGCTTCAGTCCTGGGCGATCAGGTACGGGGCCAACGTGGCGAGCTTCTCGCAGGTCTCCACGAACTCCCGCTCGGGCCGCGACTCGGCGATGACTCCGGCCCCGGCCCGCAGCCAGCAGCGCCCGTCCTGCTCGTAGGCCGCCCGCAGGGTCAACGCCGCATCCAGCCCGCCATCAGCCGAGAACATCACCACCGCACCCGAGTACAGGCCCCGCGGGCACTCGTCGAGCCGAAGGATGGCGTCGATTCCGGCCGCCTTGGGTATGCCCGACGCGGTGACCGCCGGGAACAACGCCTCCAGGGCGTCCATCCGGTCCCGGGACGCATCGAGGCGTCCGCGCACGGTGGAGCCCAGATGCTGCACGCTTCCGCGTTCGCGCACGGTCATGAAGTCGGCGACGAGAACGCTGCCGGGCTCAGCGATCTCGGTGATCTCCTCCACCGACGTGCGCACCGAGATCGCGTGCTCCACGATCTCCTTGGGATCGGATTCCAGCTCGGCCCGAACCGGCCCGTCGATCACGGGGTCGCCGGTGCGGGCACGCGTGCCGGCCAGCGGCTCGGTGACCACCGTGCCATCGCCACGGACCTCGGCCACCAGCTCCGGGCTGTAGCCCAGCGCCCGAATACCGCCCAGCCGCAACAAGAACGATCGCGCCGGAGTGTTGTGCCGCCGGCCCAACCGATAGGTGGAGGGAAAGTCCAGCGCGAACGGCACGTCGACACAGCGCGACAGGATCACCTTGCGGTAATCGCCGCCGCGGATCTCCTCGACGGCGGCCGCCACGCGATCGCGATAGCCCGCGCCCCCGGTGTCCACCGCGATCGACGACGGCTCGGCCAGCCCGGGCACGCCCTCGGCCAGCAGCCGCTCCAGCGCCGTGACGGTGCGGTCGTCGTAGCCGAACAGCTCGACCTTCTCGGCGGTGACGACGATCCGGGTCTGCGGCCAGAACACCCGCGCCAGCGCGGTGCCCGGCGCCAGGCGCTCGCCCAGCCCGAAGCGGTAGGCGCCGAATTCGAAAGCGACCCAGCCGAACACCTCGGCGTCCTCCAGCAGCAACCGGTCCACCGCCTCGCCGAGCACCGCGGCCGGGCGGCCCCGCCAGTGCTCGCGCCGCACCACCCCGTCGCGGACCGTCCGCAGCTCGTCGCTGTCGAGCTCAACAGCCGCACGCACCCCGGCGGCCAGGGTCCAGCTGCCGCCCCGTTCGTAGAGCAGGTACTCCTGACCGTCGCGTTCCGGCAACGCCGCGGCCAACGCGGCGGCGAGGTCGGCCGGCGCCACGCCGGGCGGCAACGGCACCGTCAATGCGGCTTCGGAGACTGCTTCGACACCGACCTCGGTCACAGTTAGTAAATGTAGCCTAACCTACCCGGCTGCGCGCCGCGGCCCCTCGGACCGCCGCCACCGGCACAGCTACCCGAGCAGCGACCGCACCACGGCATCGGCCAGCAGCCGGCCGCGATCGGTCAGCACCAGCCGCTCGCCGTCGCTGAGCACCAGCCCGTCGCCGATCGCGGTGGCGGCCCGTTCGCGCTCGTCGGCGTCGAGCAGCGCCAGCGCCAGCCCGTCGCGCATCCGCAGGCGCAGCATCACGTCCTCGGTGTGCCGGTCGGCGTCGGAGAGCTCCTCGAAACCCGCCACCGGCAAGACGCCGTCCGCCAGCAGTTGCGCGTAGGCGTCGGGATGCTTGACGTTCCACCAGCGCAGCACGCCGTCGTAACTGTGCGCGCCGGGACCGGCACCCCACCACCGGCCGCCGCCCCAGTAACCCAGGTTGTGCCGGCAGGCCGCGCCGGGCCGGCTCCAGTTGGACACCTCGTACCAGTCCATCCCGGCCGCCCGCAGGCGGCTGTCGACAAGTTCGTAGCGGTGCGCCAGCACATCGTCCTCGGGCGCGGGCAGCTCACCGCGCCGTACCCGGCGGGCCAGGGCGGTGCCCTGCTCCACGATCAGGCCATACGCCGAGACGTGATCAACGCCGGCCTCCAGCGCGGCGTCCACCGACCGCAGCAGGTCGTCGTCGGTCTCTCCCGGCGTGCCGTAGATCAGATCGATGTTGAGATGCGCAAAGCCCGCAGCGCGTGCCTCGCGCGCGGCAGCCACCGGCCGGCCCGGCGAATGAATCCGGTCCAGGGTGGCCAGCACGTGCGGAGACACCGACTGCATCCCCAGCGACACCCGGGTGTAGCCGGCGGCCCGGATCGATTCGAAGAACTGCGGCGACGTCGACTCCGGGTTGGCCTCGGTGGTGACCTCGGCGTCGGCGGCCAGCCCGAAGTGTGCGCGCACCCGGTCGAGCACGCGCCCCAACCGCTCCGCGCCCAGCAGCGACGGCGTGCCGCCGCCGACGAACACCGTGTCGGCCGGGCGCCCGCCCGCCCGCTCGGCGGCCAATTCCAATTCGCGGTCCAGCGCCGCCACCCAGGCGTCGGGATTCGCCCCGCCGAGCTCCGCCGGCGTGTAGGTGTTGAAGTCGCAGTAACCGCACCGCGCGAAACAGAACGGCACGTGCACATAGACCCCGAACGGCCCGTCGGGCCCGCCCCGGGCCGGCGACACCTCGGGCAGCGCTACTGCGGTCGGGGTCAGTGTCATGGCGTCCGATCATCCCACGGCGTGCCCGGCGCCGCTGCGCGTCGGCGACTCAGTCGGCGGACGCGGGGGTCGCCGGCCCGCCCGCCGACAGCGCCGTCAGATAGTGGGCCAGCGAACCGACCGTCGCGGCAGCGGCAGGACTGCCTGCGGGCGTCAGGCATCCGGCCCAGGCGCCGGGACCCCGGCTGGCCATAATGCGGCCCCCGGACTCGCAGCGGGCGACGGCTTCCCAGTCGAGGGGCTCGGCGTTGGCGGCACCGGACATTTCCGCGGCAGTCACCAGCAGCACGCCGGCGGCCAGCGCTGTGAGTTTCCTCATATCAACTCCACCCTGCTGGCCAGCCAGCGCCGGTCCACTTTGTCCATCGTCACGCGGATGCGGCTGTGCTCGATCACCGGTTCGGGGTTCTCGGCGTTGCGCACCGCCTGATCGACCAACAGCACCACCACGGCGTGGTGGCGGTCGGCGGATTTGAGCACCGCCTCGGCGACGCGGCCGCGGGCCGTGGCGTTGTTGTCGATCAGGTCTTGACGCAGGCGGGTCCCGGAGCGGGTCTGCAGGATCTCGAACTCGCCGGTGGAACCGGCGGTGATGTCGGCGAACTGGCGATCGATGTTGCCGGCATCGATGTTGCTCAGCCGCAACACATAGGCCTGCGCGGCCTGCAGCGCCTGCTCGCCGGCGACGTGGGTCTGGTAGTGCAGCACCGCGAGCCATCCCCCGCAGCCGAGCGTGACCGCCAGCACCGCCACCGCCAGCCAGCGCCTGGCCTTGGCATGACCGCTTTCCCGCGGTGCCGCGCCGCGGGAAGGCGGCTCGGACGCCAGCTCCCACCCGAGGTCCACCCTCATCTGCCCCACCCGCCTTCCGATCGGCTCTGCGTTCTCGGCCGGCCCGGTGCCGACGGTGTGCCGCCCGGTCAGCCGTGCCGATCCATTCCCCCGGCCCCGCACCCTGGAGTGTCGAAGCCCGAGGAAGAGTTTCGCGCACGCCGATCACAACTTTGCGCCGGTAAGGAAGATTTTCGGCATCCATGGCATAATCGCCCGTGTGACCGCCGCCTACTGCACTTCGTCCGGAGTAGCCCTGGTGGCTCGGCGGCATATCGACCTCAAGCGTGTCGGCAGCTGTCGCTGTCTGCCTTGATGTCGTAGAACCGCCCACCTGCACTGCCCAGCTGGCCGCCGGATCTGCGCCGCCGGCGACAGTCGCCGGTGAACCGCGCTCAATCCCGCCGGCTCCTTTTCCGAAGGAGAACCATGACCGCCACTCCGTCCGCTCCGCCGAGCAGGCCGAAGCGCAGCGAGGCCCAGTGGGCGCTCGGCGAGACCGAACCGGTCAACCACAACGAGCAGTTCAAGCAGGAAGACCCGGCGCTGAACGTGCAGGCCCGGATTCTCGATGTGTACTCCAAGCAGGGGTTCGACAGCATCACCAAGGACGACCTGCGCGGCCGGTTCCGCTGGATGGGCCTCTACACCCAGCGCGAGCAGGGCTACGACGGCACCTTCACCGGCGATGAGAACGCCGACCTGCTCGAGGCCAAGTACTTCATGATGCGGGTGCGCTGCGACGGCAAGGCGCTCTCGGCGGCCGCGATGCGCACCCTGGGTCAGATCTCCGTCGACTTCGCCCGCAACACCGCCGACATCTCCGACCGCCAGAACGTGCAGTACCACTGGATCGAGATCGAGAACGTGCCGGAGATCTGGGACCGGCTGGCCGACGTCGGCCTGCAGACCATCGAGGCCTGCGGCGACTGCCCACGCGCCATGCTGGGTTCCCCGCTGGCCGGGGAGTCGCTCGACGAGGTGCTCGACGCCACCCCCGCCCTCGACGAGATCGTCCGCCGCTACATCGGCAACCCGGAGTTCGCCAACCTGCCGCGTAAGTTCAAGACCGCCGTCTCCGGCCTGCCCGACGTCGCCCATGAGGTCAACGACATCTCCTTCATCGGGGTCAACCACCCCGAGCACGGCCCCGGCCTGGACCTGTGGGTCGGCGGCGGGCTGTCCACCAACCCGATGCTGGCCCAGCGCCTGGGCGCGTGGGTTCCGCTGGACGAGGTGCCCGACGTCTGGGAAGCCGTCACCAGCTTGTACCGCGACTACGGTTACCGCAGGCTGCGGTCCAAGGCTCGGCTGAAGTTCCTGGTCAAGGACTGGGGGCCGGAAAAATTTAGGGAAGTTCTCGAACAGGAGTACCTCAAGCGCCCGCTGCTCGATGGCCCGGCGCCCGCGCAGCCCACCGCCCCCATCGACCACGTCGGGGTCCAGCGCACCCGCAACGGCCTCAACGCGGTCGGGGTGGCACCGATCTCCGGACGGGTCAGCGGCGAGAAGCTGGTGAAGGTGGCCGAGCTGATGGAACAGGTCGGTTCGGACCGGGCTCGGTTCACCACCCACCAGAAGCTGCTCATCCTCGACGTTCCCGACGACAAGCTCGACGGCCTGCTCGCCGAGCTCGATGCGCTGGGCCTGCCGGCCAACCCGTCGGCGTGGCGGCGCAACCTGATGGCCTGCACCGGACTGGAGTTCTGCAAGCTGTCGTTCGTCGAGACGAGGGTGCGTGCGCAGAGCCTGGTCCCCGAGCTCGAGCAGCGCCTCAACGACCTCAACGCCCTGCTGGACGTGCCGATCACCGTCAACATCAACGGGTGCCCCAACTCGTGTGCCCGCATCCAGGTGGCCGACATCGGCTTCAAGGGCCAGATGATCGACGACGGCGACGGCAATTCGGTCCCCGGCTTCCAGGTGCACCTGGGCGGCAGCCTGGGTGCCGACAGCGGGTTCGGCCGCAAGCTGCGCCAGCACAAGGTCTACAGCGACGACCTCGGTGACTACATCGAGCGGGTGGTGCGCAACTTCATCAAGCAGCGCAACCCCGGCGAGCGCTTTGCGCAGTGGGCGGTGCGCGCCGAGGAAGACGAGCTGCGGTGAGGCCGCACACCGACGCGGAGCTGCGCGAGCTGGCCGCCAAGGGGGCGGCCGAGCTCGACGGCGCTTCGGCCCGGGAGTTGCTGGAGTGGACCGATACCCACTTCGGCGGGCCCGGCGGTTCGGCCGCCGACTGCAACTACGTCGTGGCGTCGAACATGGCCGACGCCGTGCTGGTGGACTTGGCGGCCAAGGTCCGCGCCGGTGTGCCGGTGCTGTTCCTCGACACCGGCTACCACTTCGCCGAGACCATCGGCACCCGCGACGCGGTGGAGTCGGTGTATGACATCGCGCTGGTCAACGTCACCCCGGAGCAGACCGTCGCCGAGCAGGACAGCGCCCACGGCAAAGACCTGTTCGCGTCCGATCCGGCGACGTGTTGCCGGTTGCGCAAGGTCGAGCCGCTGGCCCGCACGCTGCGCGGCTACTCGGCGTGGGTGACCGGGCTGCGGCGGGTGGAGGCCCCGACCCGCGCCAACGCACCGCTGATCAGTTTCGACGACCAGTTCGGGCTGGTGAAGGTCAACCCCTTGGCGGCGTGGACCGACGCGGAGATGGACGCCTACATCGTGGCCAACAACGTGCTGGTCAACCCGTTGATCGATGAGGGCTATCCCTCGATCGGCTGTGCACCGTGCACCAGGAAGCCCGAAGCCGGCGCCGACCCGCGCAGCGGGCGCTGGGCCGGCCTGGCCAAAACCGAATGCGGGCTGCACGTCTCGTGACCACCACGCTGGTGCTGACCGCCCACGGCAGCCGCGATCCGCGCTCGGCGGCCAACACCCACGCGATCGCCGGACACCTGCGGCGGGTGGCGCCCGAATACGCCGTGCGGGTGGCGTTCTGCGAGCACAACACACCGAGTCTGCCGGACGTGCTGGGCGAGCGCACCGCCGAGAGCGCCGACACCGTCGTCGTGCCCCTGCTGCTGGCCAGCGCCTACCATGCCCGCGTCGATATTCCGGCGATGATCGCGCAGTCCGGTGCCGACGTGCGGGTTGCGCCGACACTGGGCGAGGACAGCCGTCTGGTCCAGGTACTCGGGGAACGCCTGACCGCCGCCGGCGCGTCGCGGTTCGACCCCGGCCTGGGTGTGGTGGTGGTCGCGGTGGGCTCCTCGCACGCCGCGGCCAACGCCCAGACCGCCACGATCGCCGGCCCGCTGGCTCGCGGAACACGGTGGGCGGGAGTCGAAGTCGCCTTCGCCACCAGCGGACCCCAACCGTCGGTGCCCGAAGCGGTCGAAGGGCTGCGCGAGCGCGGCGCCACCACGGTGATGATCGCGCCCTGGTTCTTGGCCCACGGCCAGATCCCCGACCGAGTCGCGGCCTATGCCGCCCACGCCGGCATCCCGATGGCCGAGCCGCTGGGCGCGCACCGCCTGGTGGCCGCCACCGTCCTCGACCGCGTCGAAGGTGTGCTCAGCGCACGCAGCGCCGCCTGATCCAGCGAGCGCCTGGCCGAAAAAGCCTGTTACGTAACCAGTTCTCGCCGGGAAAACTCAGCGCCCGGTTGTCGCCACAGCCACGTCTGCGGCCGCCACGTCACTGAGCGGGGGTACCCGGGTGGCCCGCGCGTAGACGGTGTCTCCCTCGGCCAGCGCGAGCGCTTCGGCGTCCCCGCGGGTGATCTGCGCGGTGAACGGCATGTTGGTGGCCGCGTTGGTCAATTCCACCCGAACTTCGAAGCCCAGGACCACCACACGGTCGACGATGGCGCGCACCACCCCGACACCGTCGACGCCGTCGACCCCCGCTGCCGGGACCGCCATGTCCGGAGTACGGCCGACGCGAATGTCGTGCGGCCGGACCAGGGCTCCGTTGAGCGAGGACACCGCACCCAGGAACGACATGACGAACGCGTTCGCCGGGGCGTCGTAGACCTCGGTGGGGGTGCCGAGCTGCTCGATGCGGCCCTGGTTCAAAACGGCGATCCGGTCTGCGACATCCAGGGCCTCGGCCTGGTCGTGGGTGACCAACACGGTCGTGACGTGCACCTCGTCGTGCAGGCGCCGCAGCCAGGCCCGCAGATCCTCGCGAACCTTGGCGTCCAGTGCGCCGAACGGCTCGTCGAGCAGCAGCACCTGCGGGTCCACCGCCAGAGCCCGGGCCAGCGCCATCCGCTGACGCTGACCGCCGGAGAGTTGGTTGGGATAGCGATTCTGGAAACCGCTGAGCCCCACCACTTCCAGTAGGTTGTCCACCTTCTCCTTGACTTCGGCTTTGGGCCGCTTGCGAATCTTGAGCCCGAACGCCACATTGTCGCGGACCGTCATGTGCTTGAACGCCGCGTAGTGCTGAAAGACGAAACCGATGCCACGGCGCTGCGGCGGGACCCCGGGGACGTCGGCTCCGTTGATGGTGATGGTGCCGCTGTCCGGGTGGTCCAGGCCGGCGATCGCCCGCAGCAGAGTCGACTTACCCGAGCCGCTGGGGCCGAGCAGCGCCGTGAGCGAACCGGCCGGAACCGCGAAGTCGACGTTGTCCAGTGCCACGAAGTCGCCGTAGCGCTTGTTCGCCCCCTGCACCGTGATTGCGTTGCTCATTTGTTTACCTTTCCGGCCCGGCGCATATCGAGCACCACCTGAACGATCAACACCAACACCGACACCGCCATCAGCAGTGTGGACAGGGCGTAGGCGCCGTATTCGGCGCCCCGGTTGTAGCGGTCGGACACCAGCAGCGTGAGCGTCTGGGACTTGCCGGGCAGGTTCGACGACACGATCAACACCGCGCCGTACTCGCCGAGAGTGCGCGCAACGGTCAGCACGATCCCGTAGGTCAGGCCCCACCGGATGGAGGGCAACGTGATACGCCAGAACGTCTGCCACCCGCTGGAACCCAGCGTCGCCGAGGCCTCTTCCATGTCGGTTCCCAGCTCGTGCAACACCGGTTCGACTTCCCGGATCACAAACGGCAGGGTGACGAAGATGCTGGCCAACACGATGCCGGGCAGACCGAAGATGATCTTGAAACCCCAGTCGTTCTCGACGAATCCCAGGAGCCCCGACGATCCCCACAGCACGACAAGTGCCACACCGACGATCACCGGCGACACGGCGAACGGCAGATCGATCACCGCTTGCAGCGCGCCCTTGCCCCGGAACTTATTGCGGGCCAATACCAGCGCCGTGGGTATCCCGAAGATGACGTTCAGCGGAACCACGATCGCCACCACCAGCAGCGACAGCTGCAGCGCCGAGATCGCGGCCGGCGTGGAGATGTAGTCGACGAACTGCCCGAAACCCGGGGCGAAAGTGCGCCACAGGATCAACGACACCGGAACGATCAACAACAGGCCGATATAGCTCAGCGAGATGAATCGAATCAGATAGCGGACTTTCGGCGACGACGTCATGACCGCTCCTGCCGCTTGGTCACCCGGGCTCCCAGCACTCGCAGCGCGAGCAGCACCAGGAAGGAAATCCCCAGCAACACCAACGAAATGGCCGCCGCACCGGTCCGGTCGTCGTTCTCGATCAGGGTGCGGATCCACTGCGAGGACACTTCGGTCTTCCCGGGCACCGCGCCACCGATCAGCACCACCGAACCGAACTCACCGATGGCCCGCGAGAACGCCAGTCCCGCCCCGGTCAGCAACGCCGGTGTCAGTGACGGCAGCACCACCACGCGGAAGATGGTGAATCCGGAGGCCCCCAGGGATGCGGCCGCCTCCTCGACTTCGCGATCGATCTCCAACAACACCGGCTGCACGGCCCGCACCACGAACGGCAGCGTGACGAACGCCAGTGCCAGGCCGACGCCGGCCGCGGTGTGCTGCAAGTGCACGTGTACCGGGCTCGCCGGACCGTACAGCGCCAGCATCACCAGGCTGGCGACAATGGTCGGCAGGGCGAACGGCAGGTCGATGAGCACGTCGATGAAGCGTTTGCCGAAGAAGTCGTCGCGCACCAGCATCCAGGCGATCAGGAGCCCGAAGACCACGTTGGCCGCCGTGACTCCGGCCGCGATCGTCAACGTCACCCGGAACGATTCCAGTGCGGCATGTGAGGTCACCGCCTGCTCAAAGGCCCGCCAGCCGCCGCCGGCCGACTGCCAGGCGATTGCCGCCAGCGGCGCCAGCACGATCAATGACAGCCATATCGTCGCGGCGCCCACCCGCAGGGAGAC
>NZ_JRMK01000110.1:0-13424 GCF_000972925.1 Mycobacterium sp. UM_Kg1
GTGTATAAGAGACAGGGTCTGCCCGGTCGTACCGGTGGTACCGGTGGCTTCGGCGGCCAGGGTGGCGACGGCGGTGTCGGCGGCGCGGCCGGCCTGGGCGGCGCCGGCGGTGTCGCACTGGGTGACGGGCAGTCCGGTGCACAGGGCGCTGGGGGCGTCGGCGGGAAGGGCGGCACTGGCGGTGTCGCCGGTAACGGTGGTACCGGCGGTGCTGGTGGCGCCGGCTACAACGGCCTCGTCGGTCAGGGCACCGGCGGTGGCGGCACCGGTGGATCCGGCGGCGTCGGTGGCCAGGGTGGCACCGGCGGTCAGGGCGGTCTCAACCCCGACGGCACCCATGCCCAGGGCGGCTCCGGCGGTCTCGGCGGTAACGGCGGTAACGGCGTCAACGGTGCCTCCCGGCCGAGCAAGTCCAACTGGGCGGGCTCCGGTGGTAGCGGTGGCCAGGGTGGTTCCGGCGGCACGAACGGCGACGGAGTCGTCGGCACGCCGGGTACCAACGGAGTCGCTGGAACGCCCGCAGGCTCTGGTAAAGGCCCCGCCGGCGTGGGCGGCGCCGGCGGTAAGGGCGGCGTCGGCGCACCGTAACGGGCGGTCAGCCCGGGCGGTCCGAGAACGGCTGCACAAAGACGAATCCCCGGTCCGGCACTTCGGTGTCGGGTCCGGGGATTCGTCCTTTTCGGGTCAGCGGTGGTGCCGGCAAACGCACAAGGGCGGTGACGGAGTTGATCCGTCACCGCCCTTGTGGCGCTGGTCTATGGCCTCAGGCCGGGGTCTCCTCTGTGGGTCGTGGCCAGGCGAACAGTGCGATGTGCTGGTCCCATTTGGCGATGTAGTGCTCGCCCAGGAACTGCCCGCCCCGTCGCTCCCAGAACCGGCGGCCATGTGAGCCGGCGGCCTGGGAATCCCCGATAACTCGTTGGCACTGCGGCTCGGCCGCGAAGATGCTGGTGACCAGCGGGCCGAAAATATTTGCCCCGTGGCCCTTCTCGACCATGTTGGGGTCGGCCATGGCGCCGTGCAAGCCGATGTCGTACGGGTGAGCGTCGTAGACGGTCGCGATGTCATCCTGCGCGGCCCGGAACAGCTCCATGTACCCCAAGGGCTCGCCGTGGAGGTTGTAGACGTAGGGGCGCGAGTAGGAGCCCTCGTGCTGGATCTCGAGGTGGCGGCGCCACTGGTCCGGCGGGTAGTCGTAACCCCAGGTTGCGGCCAGGTGCGGCCGGTTCATCCACTCGGAGATCATTGCGGAGTCCTCGACCGGGTCCGCGAACCGGATGCTGTAGGGCTCGGCAAGGATCGGCAACGGCGGTGGCGGAACCGCGAGTAGCTCAGCGCTCAGGCCAACCCGCTGACGTGGCATGGGCACGCTCATGATGCAGCCGATCCACTTGTCGCCGGGCCGGATTCGGTAGCCATGAAAAATCCTCCTGAAAGTGCTTAGACGGCAACGCCGTCACCGATCGGTGCATCGCTAATGCTACGTGGATCCGTCGCTGTCAGCGCTGATATGCCGAACCCTTACAGGGTCAGCAGCACCTTGCCGGTGACGTCGCCCGCCGACAGCAGCCGGTGGGCTTCACCTGCGTGCGCGAAGGGCAGCCGGGCGCCGATCACCGGCTTGATCCGGCCGTCGCCCAGCATCGGCCACACCTTCTCCGCCACCGCCGTCACCACCACGGCTTTGCCGTGCGGTCCGTCCACCGGCCGGGCCCGCAGCGCGGTGCCGATCACCCGGGCCCGCTTGGAGATCAACTTGCCCAGGTTCAGTTCGCCTTTGACTCCGCCCTGCATACCGATGACAACCAGCTGGCCGTCGTTGGCCAGGGCGTCGATGTTGCGGTCCAGGTAGGCCGCACCCATGATGTCCAGAATCACGTCGGCGCCGCCGGCTTCGCGCATACGTGCCACGAAATCCTCGTCGCGGTAATTCACGGTGATCTCGGCACCCAGGTCTCGGCAGAACGCCAACTTGGCCTCCGAGCCGGCGGTGACCGCCACCCAGGCGCCGAGCTGGCGCGCCAGTTGAATGGCGTGGGTGCCCACCCCGCTGGCGCCGCCGTGCACCAGCAGCAGCTGTCCCTCGGACAATCCGGCCGTCTGCACCAGATTCGACCAGACGGTGCATGCCACCTCGGGCAGCGCGGCCGCATCCACCAGATCCACGCCGGCGGGGATCGGCAGTACCTGTTGCTCCGGTACCGCGACGTACTCGGCATAGCCGCCGCCGGCCAGCAAGGCGCAAACGCCTTGGCCTACCGACCATTCCGCCACGCCCTCGCCCACCGCCGCGATGACCCCCGAAACCTCCAGGCCGATGATGTCGCTGGCCCCCGGCGGCGGGGGATACAGGCCGGCGGCCTGCAACAGGTCGGCCCGGTTCACCCCGGCGGCCGCGACCCGGATCAGCACCTCGCCCGGTCCGGCGGTGATGTCGGGGACTTCCTGCCAGGTCAGTTCTTTGGGGGATTCGGCGATGATCGCACGCATGATGGCCAGGGTACGATCTCCCACGGTGGCGTGGCAGAGCGGCCTAATGCACTCGCCTTGAAAGCGAGAGACGGCTAACACCGTCCGGGGGTTCAAATCCCTCCGCCACCGCCATCAGGTCGGCTCATTGACTCTGCGTCCACCAGGCATCGCACTCGAACTTCTGCCTGGTGAGCGCAGAGTCAACGCGAAGAGCGGGGGATCTGCGCGGTGATGGTGTTCATCAACGCCGTATAGCGCTTGACCTCCGGATCCTGTCCGGGCTTGCCGCTGGAGATCAACCCGGCTGACAGCCCTCGCTCGGGATCGGTCCAGATAGCGCAGTTGACCAGGCCGAGATGCCCGAACGCGGCCGGCGCGTTACGCCCGAACGGCCCGAACCGTGCCGAACCCAACATGAATCCGGTCCCCCAGCGCAGCGGTGCCAGACCAGTCGCGACATCCGGCCGCAGCCGGCGGCACTGCGCCGTCGCGGCCCGCAGGGTCTGCGGTGCCAGCACCCGCACCCCGTCGAGTTCGCCACCGCGGCGCCAGATCTCGGCGAACCGGGACAGCTCGAACGCGGTGGAGATGGTGTTCGACGACGGCACCACCGTGGTGAGGAAAAACGGGCTGTTGGTCACCGGGATGATCTCGTACACCGAGCCGCCGATCGCCTTGCGGAACACCGCGACCGCCGCGCCGGAAGGCTGCCTGCCGGTCGCGTGACTGGGCGCCACCAGTGGAATGTCCTGCGGTGCAACGCCGTAATTGGTCCATCTGAAGCCCAGCGGATCCAGGATCTCGGTCGCCAGGATGTCCCGGATGTCCTTACCGGTGGCCGCCCGGACGATCTCGCGGGTCAGCGGCCCCCAGGTCAGCGCGTGGTACATGTGCATCAACCCGGGGCGGTACACCGGCCGCAGCTTGGCCAACTGCGCCTGGGCGTACTCGGGGTCGTCGGCGCGGTTCAGGTCGGGCTTGGGCCCGGTGGCGAACGGCACCCCGGCGCTGTGGGTCATCACGTGCCGGATGGTGGTGCGGTGCTTGCCGTGACTGGTGTATCCCGGCAGGTAGTCGCACACCTTGTCGTCCAGGGCGAAGGCGCCGCGCTCGGCCAGCATGTGCATCACGGTGCTCGTGATGGCCTTGGCGGTCGAATACACGCAGAACGGGGTGTCGACGCTCACCGGAACCTGTTCGGCGTCCGCGGGATCCTGCGGGCCGTTGCCCCAGCCGTGCCCGATCGCCCGGTTGAGGATTACCCGGCCGTTGTGGCGCAGACACAACTGGATGGCCGGGTGCAGGCCGCCGGCATACCAGTGCCGGGCGGCCTGCCAGATCCGCTCCACGGCCGCCGCGTCGATACCGGAGTGGTCTTCGTCGCCGATCGCGGTGACGGCGTCGAGATCGGCGGGGATGCGGACGGTGCCGTCGGATGTCATGCCCGCCAGGCTACGTGGGCCGCCGGGTCTCAGCGGCGCGCGCCGCGGCCGAAATAGAGCTCCTGGGTGGCCAGGCAGACCAGCTGCCCCGTCCGGTTGTGCATGGTGGAGGTCGTCAGGCCGCGCCCGGCGATGCCGCTGGGCGTGAACTGGTCCGACAGCACCCAGTCGGCCAGGTCGACGGGCCGCTGAAACCACAGTGCGTGGTCGATCAACGCATTGAAGGTGCTGGCCTGGTCGGTGCGTCGCATGGCCAGCGCCGCCTCGACCATCTTCGTTCCCGACAGGTAGGTCAGCAGGGCGCTGTGCATCACCGGATCAGCCGGCACCGCCTCGACCGGCTTCCACCACATCCGCAGCCGCGGCGACGGCTCCCCGCATGCGGCGGCCAATCGGGGCGGCGTATCGACATAGCGCACGTCGAACGGGTGGGGCTGCACCCAGTAGCCGCCCAGTTCCTCGGCGTAGGCCGCGTGTTGCTGCTGCGCCGTGGGCAGCGACTCCGGGTCGGGGACGGCCGGCATCGGCTGCTGGTATGCGGGGGCGTCGACGGCGGTGGTGAACGACGAGAGCACTTCCAGCAGGATCTGGCCGTCCTGGCGGGCGGGGACCTGGCGCGTCGACAGCGTGCCGCCGTCGCGGGCCACCTCGACGTGCAGGTCGACGGGGCGGCGCGCATCCCCGGCCCGCAGGTAGTAGACGTGCATGCTGTGCGGCACCCGTTCCGGCGCGG
This sequence comes from Mycobacterium sp. UM_Kg1, assembly GCF_000972925.1. Lineage (NCBI taxonomy): Bacteria > Bacillati > Actinomycetota > Actinomycetes > Mycobacteriales > Mycobacteriaceae > Mycobacterium > Mycobacterium sp. UM_Kg1. Next base: position 4,648 of record NZ_JRMK01000110.1, read on the forward strand.
TCCGGCTGGCGGCGATCAGCGCCTGACCGGCGATATGCCCGCCGACGATGTGGTGGGCCGGATTGTCGAGTTGGGTGGCCACAAAGTGTTCGTCGTCCACCCGGTCGACGTCGAGGGTGGCGATGATCTCGGCCAGCTCCGGTTGCCGGTGCGGCATCGGGTCGCTCATGCGTGTGCCCCGATCTCCAGCAGGTAGACCCCCGCGCCGATCAGCACCACGCCGCCGGCCATCGTCGGGGTGAACGGATCGTCGAACAGGAACCGGGCCAGCACCGCGGTCAACGTCAGCCCGACCCCAGACCACACTCCGTAGGCCACACCGACCGGGATGCCGCGTTTGAGCACCATGGCCAGCAACACGAACGACGCCACATAGCCCACGGCGACCGGCAGCGCCCACTGCCAGCGGCTGAAGCCGTCGGAAGCCCGCAGCGACAACGTCCCGGTGACCTCGAATCCGATGGCCCCGAGCAGCAGCAGCCAGGCCATCACTCGCCGGTGAAATGCGGCTTGCGTTTGCCCAGCACGGCGCCGATACCCTCCAGCAGGTCCTTCGACGCCAGGAACGCCGAGTTCCAGGCCGCGACGTAGCGTAGGCTGGCCGACACCCGGTCGGTGCGCTGCTGGTCGAGCACATCCTTGACCCCCGACACGGTCAGCGGAGGGTTGGCGGCAATCTCTGCCGCGGTCGCGTGCGCGGCGGCCAGGCAGGCTTCGGCATCGGCGTAGACGTCATTGACCAGACCGATCTTCTCCGCCCGGGCAGCGTCGATGTCCTTGCCGGTCAGCGCGAGTTCGCGCAGGTGGCCGTCGGACAGGATCAGCGGAAGCCGGGCCAGGCTGCCGACGTCGGCGACGATCGCCAGCTTGACCTCGCGCACGCTGAACTTGGCGTCTTCGGAGGCGTAACGGATGTCGACCGCGGAGATCAGGTCGACCCCACCGCCGATGCACCAGCCGTGAACCGACGCGATGGTCGGCGTCCGGCAGTCGGCCACCGCGGTGATCGCGGCCTGCATGCGCTGCAGGTCGCGGTGGAACTCCGCGCGCGGCCGGGCCAGCGCCCCCTCAGCCAACATGGGGGTCATGGTGCCGCCCATCGCGGCCAGGTCCAGCCCGTAGCTGAAATTCTTGCCGGAGCCGGTCAGCACGATCGCCCGCACGTCGCGGTCGGCGTCCAACGCGGCGAAGGCCTGCGGCAACTCCGCCCAGAATGCGGGGCCCATCGCGTTGCCCTTGCCCGGCCCGATCAAGGTGACCTGCGCGATGTGATCTTTGATCTCTACGGTGAGCGACTCATAGGTCTCGGCCATACCACAGACCGTAGCGTGGTCACCTGGCCGGCGATCCGCGGCCTGGCCGCTGGCACGGCTCCTCGCCTTCACCGGCCGGTCATAGCCGCGCCACCTGCGCGCCAGCCGCCTGTCGCCCACGTCGCCTAGCGTGGGTGACACATGAACGTCGCGGGGTGGGTTTGGGGGCTGACCGTCGTCGGCCTGATGGGGCTCGTGGTTTTCGACTTCGTCTTCCACGTGCGGGAACCGCACGTCCCGACGATGCGGGAGGCCGCGATCTGGTCGGCCGGCTATGTCGGCGTCGCGGTGGCCTTCGGGCTCGGCCTGCTCGTGTTCGGCGGGGCCGGCGCCGGCTCGGAGTACTTCGCCGGCTACATCACCGAAAAGGCCCTCTCGGTCGACAACCTCTTCGTCTTCCTGGTCATCATCACCTCGTTCGGTGTTCCCCGCGAGCAGCAGCAGAAGGTGCTGCTGTTCGGGATCACACTGTCCCTGCTCGCCCGGACCGGCTTCATCTTCCTCGGTGCCGCCATAATCAGCACCTTCTCCTGGGCGTTCTACTTCTTCGGGCTGATCCTGCTGCTCACGGCCCGCAAAATGTTGCAGTCGGGCCGGCGCGAAGCGTCCCACCAGGCCCACAACAGCGTCATCCGGTTGGCCCGAAAGGTCGTCGGCGGCCCGATGCTGCTGGTGATGACCGCCATCGCCGGCACCGACGTGATCTTTGCCCTCGACTCGATTCCGGCGATATTCGGGCTCACCCAGCACACCTACATCGTGTTCACCGCCACGGCGTTCTCGCTGCTGGGCCTGCGGCAGCTCTACTTCTTGATCGACGGCCTGCTCGACCGGCTCGTCTACCTGTCCCAGGGCCTGTCGGTGATCCTCGGGTTCATCGGCGTGAAGCTGATCCTGCACGCGCTGCACGACAACAACCTGCCGATCATCAACGCCGGCAGACCGGTCGGCGTCATCGAGATCGGCACCGGGCCGTCACTGCTGGTGATCCTGGGCGTGCTGGCGGTCACCACCGTCGCGTCGTTGCTCCACGACCGGACCCACGACCGCGGCGCTGCGAAGCGCGACCGGGTCTTGGTCGCACACCGCTGAGACCGTCAGACCCGTTCCAGATAGAAGTAGAAGTACTTCCCGTTGTCCAGCACACCCTTGCCGTTCATAATGCCCAGCACGGTGTCGTTGTCGATCCGCTTGAAGTGATCGTGGGTGGGCTGACCGTCGTAGACCATGGTCGCCACCACCTCGCCGCGGAACTCCTCGGCCCACAGGCTCGCCTCGCCCTTGCCGAGCTTGACGTTGGAGAACTTGTTGCCGTCCTCATCCAGGCACACCAGCGGCTGCACATCGGTCACCGAGTTGAAGGTCTTGCCGAACCACCGGGCCTTTTCCAGCAGGCCGTTCATCCGATGGCCGGTGACGAACTCCCCGCCGTGCCACTCGCCGATCATCTGGTCGAGGGTGGCCGGTGGCAGCAACGCCCAGAACTCGTCGATCTCGGCGTCGGGGATCTGGTCGGTGCGTTCCCGCAGGGCACGGAAGGCGGTGCGGGCCTGTTCTTCGTTCATCGTGGACATTCCTTTCAGGCCTTTCAGGCGGCCTTGTTCACGGCCCGCTTGAGGCCGAACAGCAGGGCGTGCGACAGCACCGTGGCGATCCCGGGCAGCCGATTGTCGGCGCTGACGGTGTAGCGGATCTCGGTGCCGGATCCCGACGGCCGCAGGGCCACCTCGCCGACGTAGTTGCGGAACGGGATGCCCGACACACCCCGGTAGCTCAGCCGCTGCTCGGGCTCGAACGTGATGATCTCCTCCACCAGCGGCGCCATTCCCGGCACGGCCTGGATGCGACGCTGGGCGCCGACGCCGTTGGGCGCCGGGGTCCCGGGCGTGATCACGGTGATCTTCAGCCCGGGAGCCCAGGCGGACATGCCCTCATAGTCGGTGAGCACCGTCCACACCTGGGCCGCGGATGCGGCAACGGTGGCAGTCGCGGTCCCGTGCATTCGTTTCTCCTCAGCGGTAGGTCTGTGCGAACCGTAACAGCGCGTCGTTCTCTTCGGGCGCGCCGATGGTGACCCGGACGCCGTCCTGGCCGTAGGGGCGGACCACGATGGCAGCCGCCGCGGCGGCGGCCACGAAGTCGCCGGTGCGCTCGGCCAGCGGCAGCCAGACGAAGTTGGACTGCGAATCGGGCAGTTCGAACCCGGCCGCGCGCAGCGCGGCGGCCACCCGGGTCCGTTCGGCCACCACCGCGTCGGTGCGGGCCATCAGCTCGTCGGCGGCGTCCAGCGATGCGATGCCGGCGACCTGCGCCACGCTGGAGACCGTGAACGGCACGTAGACCTTGCCGAGTGCGGTGATGATCTCCGGATCGCCGACCGCGTAGCCCAGGCGCAGGCCGGCCAGCCCGTAGGCCTTCGAGAAAGTACGCAGCACAACCACATTCGGGTACCGGCGGACCAGTCCCAGGCTGTCGGGAACCAGGCCGTCGCGAATGTACTCCACGTAGGCCTCGTCGATGGCGACCAGAATGTGCGAGGGCACCGCGGCGACGAACCGGGCCAGCGCGGCGGGGTCGACCACGGTGGAGGTCGGGTTGTTGGGATTGCACACGAAGATCAGCCGCGTGCGGTCGGTGATGGCGGCCAGCATCGCGTCCAGGTCGTAGGTGTGGTCGCGCAACGGCACCTGCACCGGCACGGCGCCGGCGGTGCGCACCTGCAGGGGGTAGATCTCGAAGCTGCGCCAGCCGAACACCACCTCGTCGCCCGCGCCGGCGCTGATCTGGATGAGCTGCTGGCACAGACTCACCGACCCGCATCCCGCCGCGACGTGCTGCGGGCTGAAACCGACGTGCTCGGCCAGCCGGGCGCGCAGCGCGGCGTAGCCGTTGTCGGGGTAGCGGTTGGTGTTGGCCAGGGCGCCCTCGACGGCTTTCACCACGCTGGGCAGCGGGGGCAACACCGTCTCGTTGCTGGCGAGTTTGATCGAGCCCGGGACCGTCTTGCCCTCGACGTAGGCTGGCAGAGCGGCCATCTCGGGGCGCAGTCTGGCGGTCACGGACCACAGCATATGTGGGCCGCAGGCACTGTTGTGCCCCGCGGTTTCAGAACTGGGGGAGTGATCCGGTACCCTCAACGAGTTCGAGGAGGCGTGCCAGAGCGGCCGAATGGGACTCACTGCTAATGAGTTGTCCTCTTTACGGGGGACCGGAGGTTCAAATCCTCTCGCCTCCGCAACGGCCGAGCTTGCTCGACCGACAACTGAAGACCGGCGCCCGTAGCTCAACGGATAGAGCATCTGACTACGGATCAGAAGGTTGGGGGTTCGAATCCCTTCGGGCGCACTCATTGGTCGCCGCGGCGCGGTTGGGCTGGAACCAGGCCTTTTTGCCCTGCCACGAGCGCGCCAGTCCGTAGGCGAAGACAGCCACCGACAGGCTGCCGCACACCAGGACGGCCGGGCCGGCGAAATGGCCGAGACAGATCGAGACGAGCGCGACCACTCCGGCGGCCACCGCGAACGCCATGGCTGTCGAGTAGAGGACCAGCGTGGTCCTGGCCCGCTGATCATGTCGTAGCGACCACATCAGCCGGCCGACATATCCGGTCAGGTACGCCAGCAACGCGCACGTCGTCACTGCGAAGACGGACAGCCAGCGATCGCCGGGCAGCCGGGTGACCATGTCCGGCCCAAACGTGCGTGGGGAACTGACCAACGCCACGAGCATCACTGCGACACCCAGTCCCACCGGTATCAGGAGGTGCTTGCGCATGATCGGCCCCACGTGCGGCGGGGCGGTGAGGCGCACCAGCATGTGGTAGATGTTGCCGATCACCCCGGCGATAAGGCACAGCCAACCGGCCAGCTGCTGTAGTGACCACAGTCCGAGAAAGCAGGGGCCCTGCTGGCCGTCGGCCCACGGCGTCAGCAGGAACAGCGCGCACCCCTCCATCGCGATGGCGAAGGTGGCGCCGGCCTCCCACCGTGACCGCCAGGTGTCGCGGCGAACCCACAGGCAGTAGCCGACGATCATCAGGGTGGCCGCGGTGATGGCATATGTCAGCATTGGCCGTTCACCGCCGGCTTTCCGGGGTGAACCAGGCGCTCTTGGCCTTCCAGGATCGCGCGGACCCGTAGGCGAAGGTTCCCGCCGCCACACAGATGCAGAACCAGATCCCGGGGCTGGCGTCGTCCCCGGCGACCCAGGACGATCCGACCACCAGAAGGGACGCGGCGATGGCGGCCGTCATCGCTACCAGGTGCAGGTCCAGGGTGCGCTTGGCGCGCGGATCGTGGCGCAGCGTCAGCATCAGCCGGCTGGAGTAGATGCTGAGGTAGCAGGCCAGCGACCCGCCGACCAGGAAGTACGTCATCATCCAGCCGTCGGTCCCGGGGGTGGCGAGCACATCGGGCTGGTAGGTCTGATCGGACCGCAGGTAGGTCAGCACCATCACGGCAATACCCAGCCCGACCGGGATCAGCAGGTGGCGGCGCATGATGACCCGCACGTGCACGGGGTCGGCGAGCCGCAGCAACATGTGATAGATGTTCGCCGTCACCGCCACGATCAGGCATAGGTGGCCGATCAGCACCTGGACGTTCCACACCCCCAGCCCGTCGTGGAGCACCGGGCTGATCCCGGCCGCGGCCCATGGCGACATCAGCACCAGCGCAGCGGCCAGCAGCACCAAGGTGAGGGTGGCGGCGTTCTCCCAGCGCGTCCACCAGGTGTCGCGGCGCACCCAGAGGCTATAGGCGAGCACCGCCAAGGTGGCGATCAGGATTACCGTCATGGCGTGTTCTCAGGACAGGGCTTGCGGGGGATTCGGCTGCGCCACCGGACGTTGCGAGCTGGTGAACCACGCCGCTTTGGCCTGCCAGGACCGGGCCGAGCCGTAGGCGAAGATGCAGATGGCCGCGCACACGCACAGCCAGACCAGCGTGCTCAGGTCGGCGTGTATCCAGACGGTGCTCAACTGCACCAGCATGGCTGTCAGGCCGAAGCCTGATGACAGCGTGTAGAGCTCGACGGTCTCCTTGGCCCGCGGATCCGACCGCGATATCAGCAGCAGCCGGGTAGCGACGATTCCCAGGTAGATCAGTGTGGAGGAGACCACCGCCCAGTACACGGCGTGCCAGTGGTTGGCGCCCACGGTGGCGAAGCCGTCCGCGCTGTAGCCGGAGGCGGCGGCCGGGAACAGTGCCACCATCGCGACGATGACGAGCTGGACTGGCCGCACCACCCTCCGCCGGAACCAGGGGCGCATCTGGTCCAGCGAGGCCACCCGCGCCAGGACGTGATAGGCGTTGGCCGCGATGGCGATGACGAAGCAGAGATGACCGGCCAACTGCTGCAGGTTCCATATCCCGGTGGCCTGGTGCAGCAACGGCCCGAGAGTTTCGGAGACCCACGGCGACATCAACGCCAGTCCGATGGTCTCCAGCGCCAGGGCCAGGGTGACGCCGATCTCCCAGCGCGACCACCAGGTGTGGCGGCGAACCCACAGGCTGTACAGCGTCACCAGCACGGTGACACCCATGAGGGCCGACATCATGGGTCGACCGTACTTGGTGGCGGCGCCGTTATACGGGCGGTTTGTCCAGATTGGCTTTGAGGTCGCCCAGGCGCAGCGAGGGCGTCTGGGGTGTCTGGGGCGGCGCCGTTTCCAAGTATTCGGCCACGGCGTCGTGCTCGATCAATCCGAACCGCACCTGAAGGTCGACGGGATTGAGCCCAAAATATCTGGCCACTCGGATCAGGTTGTCCGCGCTGATCAGCCGCCCTTCATGCGCCGCCTTGTAGTAGGCGGACTTGCGGTAGCCGAATGCCTCGTAGACCTCGCTCGCGCCGAGCGGCCTGCCCACAAGGTATGGCAACACTACGGTTGGGTCTTTGTGACGATCGTCCACAGCAATACACCTTAGCTCTCGTTCGTGGACCGCACAAGTATTTTAGCGACTCGGCGGAGCGTAATTCCTACTTGGGCCGACTGGGAGTAAGCAATTCAAGCATCCCACGGGCCGCAATCCTGGTTCCGGCCGGGATGGCGGAAAGGTCGACCACATAGTCCGACGAATGCGGGGTGAAGGGAAACAATTGGCCCTTTTCGGCGCACTTCGCGTACACCTTCGGATCGGCGATTCCGACCAGGAGATACGCCAGCGGCACCTCACGATGCGGCCCTTTGAGCAGGTGACAGTCCTCCGAGCCCGTCATCGCCGGCAGGTCACGCAAGATGTGGGATTCGCCCAGCAGATCCCCGAGCGCGGCGGCCACCCGGTCGGTGAGAGCCGGGTCGTTGACCAGCGGAGGGGCGCCGCCGGCCATGGTGATGGTCGGCAACCGGTCATCGGGCATGCCATAGCTGCGCGCGATCCCGGTGCAGATCGCCCGAATCCCGGTCAGCATCTGCTCGCGCACCTCCGGGTTGAACCAGCGCAGGTTGACCTTGAGCAGCGCCCGGTCCGGGATCACGTTGTAGGAACTGCCGGCCTGCACCGAACCGACCGTCAGCACCGCGGTCTCGCTCGGCGCGAGGGTGCGGCTGACGATCGACTGGAACTGCACGACGGCCTGCGCGGCCATCAGCACCGGGTCGCGGGCCAACTGGGGCATCGACCCGTGACCGCCGACGCCGTGGAAAACCACGTCGAGCTGGTCGGTGCCGGCCATCCGCTCGCCGCCGACCGCGGCCACCATCCCCACCGGCAGCGGGGCGGTGTGCATGGCCAGGAACGCATCCGGGCGCGGGGCGACGTCGTAGAGGCCCGCGGCGACCATGGCCGCCGCGCCGCTGATCAGCTCCTCGGCCGGCTGGCCGACCAACACCGCCGTACCCGACCACGAGTCGGTGGTCTGGGCGAGCACCTTGGCCATCCCCAGCATCCAGGTGACGTGCGCGTCGTGGCCGCACATGTGGCCCAGTTCCGGGTTGCTGCTCGCATAGTCCAGTCCGGTGGCCTCCGGCACGCGCAGCGCGTCCATGTCGGCGCGGTACATCACCACCGGACCGGGGCCGTTGGCCAGCACCGCGACCACCCCGGTCTGGCCGATCCCGGTGGTCACCGTCAGGCCCAGGTCACTGAGTGCCTGCGCGACGGTCCGCGCGGTACGCACTTCGTGGAACCCCAGCTCGGGGTGGCGATGCAGATCTTTGAAGATGTCGACCAACCGCCGGGTGTCGGCGGCGACGATGTCTTCGACGCGGTCGGTCAGGCCGGTCACGTCGCACCCGCCATCCAGGTGGTCTGGGCGCGCTCGAAAAGCCAGACGGCGGCCTCGTGCAAGGTCTCGCCGACTTCCCGGTCGGCCATCCCGGCGGAGGCCCGTGCCAGCGTTCCCTCGATCACGATGGCCAGTTTGAACCCGGCCATCACCGTGTACCACCCGATCTGCGACAGGTCGCGCGAGCTGCCCGCGGCGTAGCGCTGAATCAGATCATCGGCTGTCTCTTATACACAT
>NZ_JRMK01000111.1:0-13328 GCF_000972925.1 Mycobacterium sp. UM_Kg1
ATTCGTCAAGTGGTCCCAGCATCAGTTCTCTACTCCCATCAACTTTCTGAGCAGTCCGGCGTGGTAGAACAGCGACTCGGGGCTCTCCGGCTTCGCCATCTCCCCGAAATGCACACGGCGGGCGCCGGTGCGCATGAAGACGATCCCCCACATCACGCCGGCGTAGACGTAGAACCAGTGCAGGTCGCCGAGTTCGACGCCGGTCAGAGCGCGGTAGGTGGCCCGGACATCCTCTTCGCGCAGCACCTGCGGAAGCCCGGGCAGCCCCGCCAGCCCAGCGAGCTCCTCGAAGACCAAGTGCGCGAAGATGAGCCACGAGACGTCCAGCTCGCGTGGTCCCAGCGTCACCATTTCCCAGTCCAACACCGCAACCGGGCGGAAATCACGGTAAAGCACATTGCCGACGCGGGAGTCGCCCCAGCACAGCACGGTCTCACCGGCCGCCACGTCGGCCGGCCAGTTCTGCTCCAGCCAGGCCAGGGCCCGGTCCAGCAGCGGCGAACGCCCCATGTCGGGCACCGCGAACTCGTACCATTGCCGCACCTTCTCGAAGTGGCGCCGCAGCGCGGTGTCTCCGTCGGCGTCCTCGTCGAGGAAGGAGAAGGTCTGTGCCGCATCACCGATGGCATGCAGCTTGGCCAGCACCTCGACGGTGCGGTCTTGCAGGCTCCGCTGCTGTTCGGCCGTCGCGTCGGCGAACCAGTTGCCGCCGAACGTGTAGGGCATGACGTCGGGTGGCACGTCGCCGTCCACCCGATCCATCAGGAAGAACGGCCGGTCCAGCACCTCGCCGGTCGGTTCCAGCCAGCGGACTTTCGGCACCGGGACATCGGTGAGCTCGCCCACCCGCCGCATCACCTCGAATTGGTGATCGAGGCGGTAGGCCGGAAACACCGGAACGTCCTCGGGTGCCGGTGCCACCCGCATCACCCAGCGCTGGTGTTGCGGACCTTCGTCGGCCGGCCAGCGCGCGGCGAGCATGATGGTCTCCGACGACATGCCGTTGGTGTCCACACCGCTTTCGACACTGATCTCCGGCGTGATCGCGCCGGGCAGCTTCGTGGCAAGCCAGCGAGACATTACCGTGGGCAGGGTGGTGACATCGCGGCTCGAACGTTGGAGTCGGCCAACGTCTTTTTCCACTTCCACAGTCGGTTGGTCGACCACGGCGGTATCCTCCGTCAGGTAATTACGATACGACAGGTAGCGGTATGAAAGCAGAACCTTCAGCCCTTGACAAGGGGCCCGGCGCCGGACGGCCTCGTGACCCCCGCATTGACGCTGCCATATTGCAGGCCGCGGTGGAGCTTGTTGTCGAAGTCGGTTATGCCAACCTGAGTCTGGCGGCTGTCGCGGAGCGAGCGGGGACCACCAAGACCGCGCTCTACCGCCGGTGGCCCAGCAAAGCCGAATTGGTGCACGAAGCCGTCTTCTCGGTTCCGCCGAGCGCGGTGACCGCCGGACCCGGCGATGCGTTCGGCATTCTCCAGGCGATGATGACCGGTGCGCGTGACTCCTTCACCGACCCGGTGGTGCGGGCCGCCCTGCCCGGCCTGATCGCCGACATGTCGACCAACGCCGAGCTGACCGCCCGGGTGCTGTCACGGTTCCAGGGCCTGTTCGAGGTGACCCGTCACTGGGTGGCAGAGTCGGTGAGCCGCGGCGATGTGCGCGCGGGCGTGGACGCCGGACGGCTGGTCGAGATCATCGGCGGCGCAGTGCTGTTGAGCATGATGCTGCGCCCCCAGGACACTCTCGACGACGACTGGGTACAACAGACGGCGGACATCATCGCCCGCGGTGTGCTCACCTAAGGCCATGTCCGCACCGAACGAACCGCTGCCGTTCCCGGCGGACTGGGCATCGATGCTGGTGCTGGTTCCGCATCCCGACGACCCCGAATACGGCATTGCGGCAGCGGTGGCGAAGTGGACCGCCGCCGGCAAACGGGTGCGCTACGCGCTGGCATCCCGGGGCGAGCGGGGTATCGCCGGGATGGATCCGCAGGAAGCCGGCCCACTGCGGGAGGCCGAGCAACGGCGGGCCGCGGCGATCGTGGGCGTGGACCCGGTCGCCGGCGTCGAGTTCTGGGACTTCCCGGACAGCAACATCACCAACACGCCGGCACTGCGGGCCAAGATCGCCTCGGTGATCGCGCACGTGCGCCCCGATGTGGTGGTCGCGGTCTACGGCGCCCCCGAGTTTGCGCCGGGGATGCCCAATCAGCGTGACCACATCGAATTCGCCGCCGCGGTCACCGACGCCTGGGACGCCATGGCGTCCACGCCCCGTTGGCTTTTCCAGGGCGGGCCGGGACCCAGTCACGTCGAGGACGTGGACGCCTACCTCGACACCGCGGTGGAGTCGCTGGCCGCCCACGAGGTCTACCTGTCGGTGCTCGACCCCGCCACCGCGGTACGTGAGCAGGCCCGCAAGGTGGTCGATATGACGACCTCGGCGCTGCCCGGCCGCCGGGTGGCCGGTTTCCGTCTCATCCGGAGCGCCGAGGCATGACCGGAACCACCCCGGTGCTGCGCATCGGAGTGCTGGGGGCGGCCCGGATCGCCCCGGATGCACTTGTCAAACCCGCCGCCGCCAACCCGGACGTGGTGGTCAGCGCCGTGGCAGCGCGCGACGCCAGCCGCGCCCGTGCCTTCGCCGGCAAACACCGCATCGAGCGGGTCCACGACAGCTACGACGCGCTGATCGCCGACCCGGCCGTCGACGCCGTGTACATCCCGTTGCCCAACCACCTGCACGGCCGGTGGACCCGCGCCGCGCTGGATGCCGGCAAGCACGTGCTGTGCGAGAAACCGTTCACCGCCAACGCCGATGAAGCCCGTGCGATCGCCGCGGCCGCCGCGCGCACCGACCTGGTGGTGATGGAGGCGTTCCACTACCGCTATCACCCGATGACACGTCGCATCGAGGAGATCATCGCCTCGGGTGAATTGGGCAAGCTCCAGCGGGTCGACGCCGCGCTCAGCTTTCCCCTGCCGCGCTTCTCCGACATCCGCTACCACTACCCGCTGGCCGGCGGAGCGTTGATGGACGCCGGCTGCTACGCGGTGCACATGGCCCGTACCTTCGGCGGTGAGACCCCCGACGTCGTGCAGGCGCAGGCGAAACTGCGTGATCCGTTCGTGGACCGCGCGATGACGGCAAGGCTGCGATTTCCGGGCGGGCACACCGGGACGATCCGCTGCTCGCTGTGGTCGGCGAACCTGTTGCAGATCAGTGCCCGCGTGGTCGGCGAACACGGCGAGCTGCGCGCCCTCAACCCGTTGATGCCCCAGTACTTTCACCGATTGGGCGTTCGCTCCCGGCGGGGCAGTCGGGGGGAGCGGTTCAGCCATCGGGCTTCCTACGCCTACCAACTCGACGCGTTCGCCGCCGCCGTGCTGCGCGGCGCCCCGGTTCGGACCACCCCGCAGGACGCGATCGAGAACATGGCCGTCATCGACGCGATCTACCGGGCCGCGGGTCTGCCGCTGCGCGAACCGGCCTGAGCGCCGCGGCGGTGATCGCTCAGGCGCTGTGGCCCGGTTCCAGGTCCCCGACGTCGGCAAACGACAACAGCTCGCCGGTGCGCTGGTCGGCTTCCGCGGCGACCGGCTCCAACAGGTAGCCGAGATGGTCGCCGAGGTCGATGCGGCGCAGGGTCTTGCCGACGAACCAGCCCGGTGCCGCATCGAGTATGGGCATTCCCTCCGGACCCCGGTGCCAGGCGCAGTGCTCGAATTTGTTGATGTCGTCCCCGGTCTGGCTGCCGAACAGCCGGGCCAGCTCCATGTCCTGGCGGGCCAGCACGTGGACGGCCACGTGCTCGGACGCGGCCGCCACGGCGAAGGTGTGATTGCGTTTGGAGATTCCCACCAGGAATCTCGCCGGATCGATGCTGGTCTGGGTGGCGAAGCCCACCAGGCAGCCCGAGGTCTCGTCGTGTGCTGAGGTGGTGACCACAAACATGGTGTAGTCCAGCATGCTGACCAGCTGCTGAAATGACTCGTCGCCCATATCCGAGGGTGTACCCGCCCGGGGCGACGGGCATACCCCGCTTACTGCGCGAATTGCGTTGCCGCGTCCACCAGGTCCAGCAGCGGTTGCGGGAACACTCCCAGCAACACCGTCACCGCTGCGCACAGGGCGATCGCCGCCTTGCTCCACATACTGGGCAGAACCAGGTTCGGCGGATCGGCAGGGGAGTCGGTGAAGAACATCAACACGATCACCCGGACGTAGAAGTAGGCGGCCACACCGCTGGCGACCACGCCCACCACCACCAGCGGTGCGGCACCGCCTTCGGCCGCGGCCTTGAAGACCGCGAACTTGCTGATGAAGCCACTGGTGAGCGGAATGCCGGCGAAGGCCAGCAGGAACATCGAAAACAGCAAGCCCACCACCGGATAGCGCCGGCCCAGCCCTGCCCACCGGGCCGTGTCGAGTTCCTCTTCACCGCCGGCGCCGCGGATCAGATTCACCACGGCGAAGGCGCCCACGGTGGAGAAGCTGTAGGCGACCAAGTAGAACAGCGTCGCCGAGACGCCGGCCGGGATCGCGGACAAGACGCCGGTCAGCAGGAAGCCCGCGTGCGCGATCGAGGAATAGGCGAGCATCCTTTTGACCTCGGTCTGGGTGATCGCTGCGATGGTGGCGACCACCATGGTCACGATGGCGATCAGCCACAGCAGGGGACGCCACTGGTCGTGCAGCGCCGGCAGCGCGACGTAGAGGATGCGCAGCATCGCCCCGAAGGCGGCGACTTTGGTGGCGGCCGCCATGAACCCGGTGACCGGTGTCGGCGCCCCGACATAGACATCGGGCACCCAGGAATGGAAGGGCACTGCACCGACCTTGAAGAACAGGCCGACCAGGATCAGGCCGGCACCGATCAGCGCCAGCGGGTCGCCGCTGTGGGCGAACAGCCGCTCGCCGATCTCTGTCAGGGTCAGTGTCCCGGTGGCGCCGTAGAGCAAAGCGGCGCCGAACAGGAACAGCGCCGAGGAGAACGCGCCCAGCAGGAAATACTTCAGTGCTGCTTCCTGGGACAGCAGGCGGCGGTAGCGGGCCAGGCCGCACAGCAGATACAGCGGCAGGGAGAGCACTTCCAGTGCCACGAACATGGTGACCAGATCGTTGGCGGCGGGAAACACCATCATGCCGCCGATCGCCAGCACGGTCAGCGGGAACACCTCGGTCTGGGTCACCCCGGCCCGGGCGGCGTCGAGTTCGGCGACGCTGTCGGGTACCGCCGACGCCTGGGGCGTGAACGCGTCCATGCCCGCGCGCGGCGGGGCCGTCGGCGAGGCCGCGGCACCCGGACCTTCGACAACGCCGGTGCCGATGTTGCGCTCCGCCATGAACACCACGGCCATGATCCCCACCAGTGCGATGGTGGCCTGCAGCACCAGCGCCGGCCGGTCTACCGCCACCGCGCCCAGCACCGCGACACGGCCGTCGGCCGGCAGTTCGCGGCCCACCTCGACGATTGCGGCGAACGCGGCGGCCAGGCCGCCGACGGCGAGTAGCACTTGGGTCGCATAGCGCGCCCGACGCGAGACGAACGCTTCGACTGCCACGCCGGCCACCGCGGTGCCGAAAACGATCAGCAGCGGCAGCACGAGGCCGTATTCGACAGATGGAATGGGCATGCCCGCCATGGTCAGTGCGCCCCCTCAGCGGTCAGCGGTGCCGGGTCGGTCTGACCGATCGTGGTCAAGGTGTGCTCGACGCCCGGATTGATGATGTCCAGCGCCGGTTTGGGATAGAAGCCGAGGAACAGCAACAGCGCGATCAACGGGGTGACGACCAGCAACTCGCGCGGGACCAGATCGTGGATGCGTTCATTGCCGTGCGCGACGGGCCCGGTCATCACCCGCTGGTAGAGCCACAGCATGTAGATCGACGACAACACCAACGCCGTGGAGCCGACCGCCGCCGCCACCCAATACCGGTTAAACGTGCCGATGAGCACCAGGAATTCACTGATGAACGGGGCCAGGCCCGGCAGCGAGAGGGTGGCCATCGAGGCGACCATGAAGGTGCCGGCCATCACCGGGGCCACCTTCTGCACGCCCCCGTAGTCGGCGATCGCCCGAGTGCCGCCGCGTCGGGCGATCAGGAATCCGGCGATCAAGAACAAGGCCGCCGTGGACAATCCGTGGTTGAGCATGTACAGCGTCGAACCGCTCTGTCCCTGGCTGGTCATCACGAAGATCCCCAGAATGATGAACCCGAAGTGGGAGATCGAGGTGTAGGCGATCAACCGCATGATGTCGCGTTGCCCGATCGCCACCATCGCGCCATAGACCACTCCGATGACCGCGAGCGCGATGATGGTCGGCCGGAAATAGGTCGACGCGTCCGGGAACAGCTGCAGGCAGTAGCGCAGCATCCCGAAGGTGCCCACTTTGTCCATCACCGCCATCATCAGCACCGCGGTCGCGGGAGTCGATTCCACCGCCGCGTCGGGCAGCCAGCGGTGCAGCGGCCACAGCGGAGCTTTGACCGCGAAGGCGAACATGAAGCCGGCGAACAGCAGCTTGAGGACGCCCGGATCCACGGTGGTGGTCGCCGGCGAGAAGATCGAGACCAGTTCCCGGAAATCGAACGTACCGCCGGACGAGCCCGCCCCGGAACTGGCCACGTACACCCCGATTACGGCGGCCAGCATGATCAGGCCCCCGAACAGGTTGTACAGCAGGAACTTCAGGGCTGCCTGGGAACGCTTCGCGCCCCTGCCGAAGCCGCCGATCATGAAGTACATCGGGATCAGCATGGCTTCGAAGAACACGTAGAACAGCAAGACGTCCAGCGAGACCAGCGAGATCAACACCATCGCCTCGACGGTCAGCGTCAGCGCCGCGAATGCGTGCGGTCCCCGGGCGCGACCTGCCGGGCGCGGCGCGTCGTCAGCATCGGCGCCGGTCTCCCCGTCGTTCCACCCGGCCAGCATCAGCAGCGGCACCAGCCCGGCGGTCAGCAACGCCAGGATCACCGCGATGCCGTCCACCCCGACGGTGTAGCTCGCCCCGAACGCCGGTATCCAGGAATGGGATTCGACGAACTGGTAGGGGGCCGCCACCGGAGTGGTGTCGAACCCGACGGTGACCACGACGGCCACCCCCAGCGTGGCAAGGCTGACCAGCAGGCCGGTGTACTTCGCCAGGCCCGGCCGGCTGGCCGGCAACACGATCACCAGTCCGGCGCCGACCAGCGGCAGCAGCCACAGCAGGCTCAGCCAGGGCACGCTCGTGTCCGCGTTCACAGCTGCACCGCCAGCACCATCGCCACGACCAGGACCGCACCGGCGAGCATCGTCAGCGCATACGAGCGCACGAAGCCGGTCTGCAGGCGCCGCACCAGATATGAGGCGATCGCCACCAGCCCCGCCCCGGTGTTGACCGAGCCGTCGACCACCCCGTCGTCCACCTTGACCAGGTCTTGGGCAAGTCGGTTACCCGGACGCATCAGCACCTCCTCGTTGAAGGCATCGCCGTAGAGATAGTTGCGGGCCGCCACCGTCAGCGCCGAGACGTCGCTGGGAGCGGTGATCGGTATCGGCTTGCGGCCGTACATGTTGTAGGCCACCGCGACACCGGCCAGGACGACTCCCAGGGTGATGGCTCCGGTAAGCCAGGCCGGGATGGCGTGCGCTGCGTGATGTTCGCCGGCCGCCGCCACCGAGCTGACCACCGGCTCCAGCCAGTGCTCCAAACGCCCGCCGACGGCCAGCGCGCCGCCGGCGAAGACGGCGCCGATCGCCAGCACGATCATCGGCCAGGTCATCGCTGACGGCGATTCGTGCGGATGCTGCAGTGCCCGCTCCGCGGTCACCTCGCTCTCGTCGGCCGCCCAACGGCGCTCGCCGCCGAACGTCATCAGCATCACGCGGGTCATGTAGAAGGCGGTGATACCGGCGCCCAGGATGGTCACGGCCCCCAGGACCCAGCCGCGGGTGCCGCCGGTGGCCAGTGCGGCCTCGATGATGGCGTCCTTGGACCAGTAGCCGGCGAACGGCGGCACCCCGATGATCGCCAGGTAGCACAGGCCGAACGTCACGAAGGTCACCGGCATGAAGCTGCGCAGGGCGCCGTAGCGGCGCATGTTCTGCTCGTCGTTCATTCCGTGCATCACCGACCCGGAGCCCAGGAACAGTCCGGCCTTGAAGAACCCGTGGGTGAGCAGGTGCATGATCGCCACCGCGTAGCCGGCCGGGCCCAGTCCCGCGGCCAGCACCATGTAGCCGATCTGGCTCACCGTGGAGGCGGCCAGGGCCCGTTTGATGTCGTCGTTGGCGCAGCCGATGATGGCACCGAACAGCAACGTGAGGGCGCCGACCACGACCACGGCCAGGCGGGCGTCGGGGGACAGGTCGAACACCGGGCCCGACCGCACGATCAGGTAGACGCCGGCGGTCACCATGGTGGCGGCGTGGATCAGCGCCGATACCGGTGTCGGGCCTTCCATCGCGTCGAACAACCAGGCCTGCAGCGGCACCTGTGCGGACTTGGCGCAGGCGCCCACCAGCAGCAGCAGACCGATGGCAGTGGTCAGGCCGCTGGGACCGGCCTCGCCGACCGCGCCGAACAGGCCGTCGAAGGACAGCGTGCCGAATCCGGCGAACATCACGAACATGGCCAACGACAGTCCGATATCGCCGACGCGGTTGGAGACGAAGGCCTTTTTGCCCGCCGCGGCCGCCACCGGCCGCGCGTACCAGAAGCCGATCAGCAGGTAGGATGCCAGACCCACGCCTTCCCAGCCGACGTAGAGGCCCAGGTAGTTGTCGGCGACCACCAGCAGCAGCATCGCGGCGACGAACAGGTTCAGGTAGGCAAAGAAGCGCCGGCGGTCGGGATCGTGCTTCATGTAGCCGGTCGAGTAGATGTGGATCAACGCGCCCACGCCGGTGATCAGCAGCACGAAGCAGATCGAGAGCTGGTCGATGAGCACTCCGAAGTCGACCTGCAGGGCACCCACCGGCACCCAGCTGAACAGGTGGGTGTGGATCGACCGGTCGTCGGGGCCTCGGCCCAGCATGTCGGCCAGCAGGGCCAGCCCGATCCCGAACGAGCCGAGCACCGTGGCGCAGGCCAGCAGGTGCCCCCACCGGTCGGTTCGGCGCCCGCCGAGTAACAGGATCAGCGCACCGGCGGTCGGCAGGGCAACCAGCAGCCAGCTCAGCTGGCTCAGATTCGTCATAGGGCTCCCAAACTCCTAGCCGCGCAGTAGGTTCGCGTCGTCGACCGAGGCCGATCGCCGGGCCCGGAAGATCGTCATGATGATGGCCAGGCCGATCACCACCTCACAGGCGGCGACGACCATGGTGAAAAACGCCACCATCTGGCCGTCGAGCGCAGAGTGCAGCCGCGCGAAGGTGACGAACGCCAGGTTGGCGGCATTGAGCATCAGCTCGACACACATGAACATCACCAGGGCGTTGCGGCGCAACAGCACTCCGGTGGCGCCGATGGTGAACAGCATCGCCGACAGGTACAGGTAGTTCTCCGGATTCACTGGTCCTCCCCGTTGCCGGCTGGAGTTCCCGCGGACGTGTCGGCGGCGTGTTCGGCATTGCCGGTGGCGCCGACCCAGCGGTGGGTCAAGGTGTCCGACACCGACAGCGCCGAGAACGTCCCGTCGGGCAGGCGAGCGGCGACGTCCACGGCGTTGTGGCGCGCGTAGACACCGGGGGTGGGCAGTGGTGTGGGCCGCCGGCCGGATTGGAAGCGCTGGATAGACAGCTCCCGCTGGGTCATTCGGGGCCGCAGCCGCTCACGGTGGGTCAGCACCATTGCTGCGAGCACCGCGGTGATCAGCAACGCGCTGGTGAGCTCGAACGCCCACAGATAGCGGGTGAAGATCAGCGCC
Organism: Mycobacterium sp. UM_Kg1; assembly: GCF_000972925.1. Lineage (NCBI taxonomy): Bacteria > Bacillati > Actinomycetota > Actinomycetes > Mycobacteriales > Mycobacteriaceae > Mycobacterium > Mycobacterium sp. UM_Kg1. The sequence continues at coordinate 9,874 of NZ_JRMK01000111.1, forward strand.
GCGAGGCCTTCGACGTTGTGCTGGCTCAGGTCCGCCGATCCGGTCGGGGTCGCTGCGGGTGTGCTGATGCCGCGCAGGTGCATGGTGGCCCCACCGATCCCGGCGATCAGCAGCATTCCGAACCCGATGCCCGAAAGCGTGGCGGCGATCCGCTGGCCGCGCAGTGTCTCCGCCAATGACTCGGCCGAGTCGACACCGATCAGCATCATCACGAACAGGAACAGCATCATCACCGCGCCGGTGTAGACCACGATCTGCACCACGCCGAGGAACATCGCGTCCTGGACAAAGTAGAACACCGCCAGGATCAGCATCGTCATCGCCAAAAACAGTGCCGAGTACACCGCTTTGGCGGCGGTGACCACCCCGATGGCCCCGATGACGGCGACCACGCCGAGAATCCAGAACGTGACCGCCTCCCCGGTGGAGGTGCGCACGACGATGTCGGCGGCGAGCAGGTGGCCGCCCATCAGGCTTTGCCCTGCTTGACTCGGTCCAGCATGACGAACAGATCAGGGTCGGCGTCGAGTCCGTTCGGGCTGACCCTGCCCAAGTAGTAGTCCTTTTCGGTGGCGCCGGGCGGCATCGCGTGCGGCGGGGCCACCATGCCGGGTTCCAGCGGTGCCAGCAACTGCTCGCGCTCCCAGATCAGCTCGGCACGGTTGTCGGCGGCCATCTCGTATTCGTTGGTCATGGTCAGTGCGCGGGTCGGGCAGGCTTCGATGCACAGCCCGCAGCCGATGCAGCGCAGGTAGTTGATCTGGTAGACCCGGCCATAACGTTCGCCGGGGGAGAAACGCTCCTGGTCTGTGTTGTCGGCGGCCTCCACATAGATCGCGTCGGCCGGGCAGGCCCACGCGCACAGCTCGCAGCCGATGCATTTCTCCAGCCCGTCCGGGTGCCGGTTGAGGCGGTGCCGGCCGTGGTACCGCGGCGCCGTCGGCTTCTTGCGCTCCGGGTAGCCGTCGTTGATCGGCCGCTTGAACATCGTCTTCCACGTGACGCCGAACCCGGCCAGGGCGTCTCTGAGGCTAGCCATGGATGTCCTCCTTGGCCCGCGACGACGGGCGTTGCGGCAGCGGTGGGGTGGGGAATGAACCTTGCGATGCGACGATTGGAGGCGCCGGCGCCGATTCGGAGAGACGGGTGTTCAACGCGCTGAATCGCCGGTGCAGCGCCAGCAGCACCACGACCGTGGTCAGCGTGCTCAGGCCGGCCAGTGCCAGTTGCCAATTCGCGTAGCCGTCGTTGCGCAGACTGCGCATCCCGGCGGCGAGCAGCACCCAGGTCAGCGCCACGGGGATCAGGATCTTCCAGCCCAGCGCCATGAACTGGTCGTAGCGCAACCGGGGCAGGGTGCCGCGCAGCCAGATGTAGACGAAGATGAAACCCCACAGCTTCGCGGTGAACCACAACAGTGGCCACCAGCCGGTGTTGGCGGCCGGCCACATGTTGAACGGGAACGGCGCGTGCCAACCGCCGAGGAACAGCGTGACGGCGACCGCGGACACCGTGGTCATGTTGATGTATTCGGCCAGGAAGAACAGTGCGAACTTCAGCGACGAGTACTCGGTGTGAAAGCCTCCGACGAGTTCGCCTTCGGCCTCGGGCAGGTCGAACGGCGCCCGGTTGGTCTCGCCGACCATCGCGGTCAGGTACACCAGGAAGGCCGGCATCAACAGGAACGCGAACCACACCCGGTCCTGGGCCGCCACGATTCCCGAGGTGGCCATCGTCCCGGCGTAGAGGAACACCGAGGCGAACGCCAGTCCCATCGCAACCTCGTAGGAGATCACCTGGGCGGTGGAGCGGATCCCGCCGAGCAGGGGATAGGCCGAACCCGACGACCAGCCGGCCAGGATGATTCCGTACACGCCGATCGAGGACATCGCCAGGACGAACAGCACCGCGATCGGCAGGGCCGCCAGCTGTAACGCGGTGCGGTGGCCGAAGATGCTGACCTCGGGACCCAGGGGAATCACCGCGAACGCCGTGATCGCCGGCACCGTCGAAATGACCGGGGCCAGAGCGTAGATCGCCCGGTCGACGTTGAAGGGGGTGATGTCCTCCTTGAGTGCCAGCTTGATCGCATCGGCGAGGCTCTGCAGCCAGCCTTTGGGCCCCACCCGGTTCGGGCCGGGGCGCATCTGCATGCGGCCCACGACTTTGCGTTCGATGACGATTGCCAGGACAACCGTCAGAAGCAGAAACAAGAAGATGCCCAGCACCTTGACCAGCATCAACCACAAAGGATCGCTCATGGCGTGCGTCCAATCTGTACTGTCGCGCCGGGGCTGACCCCCAGGTCCCGGTGTACCGCCGAGCCGGCCGAGTTCATCGGCAGCCACACCACGTTGTCCGGCATGTCGGTGATCGCCAGCGGCAAGGTGATTGCGCCGCGCTCGGTACTGACCGTGATCGGATCCCCTGCTGCGGCACCGATGTCGGCGGCTGTCGTGGCCGACAGGCGCGCCACCGGTGTGCGGGCGGTGGCCGCCAGGTTGCGTTCACCGGCCTGCAACCGTCCCTCGTCGAGCAACATGCGCCAGCCGGCCAGCACCGCTTCACCGCTGCCGGGGTGCGGCGGCGGGCTCGCGGCCACGTCCGGCGCGGCGGTCCGGTCACCGGCCCAGCTGCGCAGCGCCGCCAGCTCCTCGCGGGCCGCTTCCAGGGTGGACAGGCCCAGCGGCACGCCCATTTCCTCGGCGATGACGTCGAGGACCCGCCGGTCCGGGAGGGCGCCGCTGTCACCCAGGGCGACGCCGAACCGACGGTGCCGGCCCTCCCAGTTGACGTACGTACCGGCCTTTTCGGCCGCGACCGCGACCGGCAGCACCACGTCGGCGCGTTCGGTGACTTCGCTGTGCCGCTGCTCGAGGCTGACCAGGAAGCCCACCGCGTCCAGGGCCGCCAAAGCCGCTGCCGGGTCGGCCAAGTCGGCCGGCTCGACCCCGCCGACCAGCAGTGCCTGCAGGGTGCCGTCGCCGGCGGCCGCCAGGATGGCGTCGGTGGTGCGCCCGGCCTGCGACGGCAGGCCGTCGGGGCCGTCGAGGCCCCAGGCCCGTGCGACCTCGGCTCGCGCCCCCGGGTCCTCCAGCGGACGCCCGCCGGGGAGCAGCCCGGCCAGCGCGCCGCTGTCCAGCGCGCCGCGCTCGCCGGCACGTCGGGGCACCCACGCCAGCTTGGCGCCGGTGGCCTCGGCCAGCCGGATCGCCGCCGACAGGGCTCCCGGCGAGGTCGCTAGGCGTTCGCCGACCAGGATCACCGCGCCCGGCTGGCGCAGCGATTGCCCGATGTCGGCGGTGTGCAGGTCGTCCAAGGCGGCGGCCTCGCCGCCGGGAACGACGGCCAGCAGGGTGCCGGACATCTTGGCCAGGCCGCGGTCGGCGAAGGGGGCGACCGTCGGTCAGACCAGCCTGCTCGGCTCGATGCACCTGGCGCTCAATCCACCGGTC
>NZ_JRMK01000112.1:0-13301 GCF_000972925.1 Mycobacterium sp. UM_Kg1
GATCCGCAGCCGCATCAGGGTTCCGCCGTAAGAGCCGATGTCGCTGGCCCGGTCGGTGCTCAAGCTGGAGAGCTGCCCGTTGAGCTGCTCCCACGTCGAGTCGTAGTTCACCAGCTCCACCACGGTGTCGGTGCCGTCCTCGTAGGAGTTGGCCAGGTGCAGGTGCAGCAGCGGATCGGTGTAGAGCACCCGCGGCTTGCCGCCGTCGCGCGGCACCAGACCGATCAGGGTGCCTCGTGACGCGTCGTATTCGATGGCGTCGATGAAGTTACGCAGCCCGAATGCGGCGCCCATCATCTTCGACGCCGGGAAGACCAGCGGTGGAATCACGAAGACCATGTGCTTGCTGGTCAGGCCGACGTCGTGGTTGAACATCGCCAGTGGCAGATCGAGCTGGCCCAGGCGGTGCAGCTTGCCCGCTCGGTCCACGCGGTAGCAGATCAGCTTCGGGAACGGCACCATGGCCAGGCCGAAGTTGAACATCTCCTTGGTGTCGGGATCCCACTTGGGATGCGCGGAGAAGGCGCCGAGCCACTTCAGCGCGCCGCCGAAGTCGTGAATGCCGACGGTGTCGAGGGTGTCGGGGTCGATCTCGGTGGGCGGGCCGCCCTCCCACAGCGCCAGCAGCTTGCCGGCGTGCATCACCACGCCGGTGTTGGCCACGTTGGCCGGGAACCGCAGGGCGTTGGTGAGCACGCCGCCGGGGCGCATGGTTCCCAGCGCGCGGTAGGGCGCTCCTCGCGAGGTCAGCGATTTGCGGTAGTGCTTGGTTCGCACATACCTGTTGCGGTAATGCACCGAATCGGCAATGGAGAACATCGACAGCATGCCGTCGCCGTCGAACAGGTGACCCAGCGCCTGCCCGCCGGCGTCGAGCTTGCCAGAACCGTTGCGGTACAGGGTGCCGCGCAGGCCCTCAGGGATCTGGCCGTCGAAATCATCTATGGTGTAGTCGTATTCGTCATAGAGCGGGGTGTAGGCGGCGAAGTCGGCACCGGCAGTGTCGGGGTTGGTCACAAGCGGTCCTATCTGTTGGAGTGGCTCGCGGCGGGATGCACCCGCAGCGTGCAGGACAGTCCGGGCAGATGCGGGTCGAACTCCAGGGGCATCGCCGAGTCTTTGTCGAACAACTTCTCGCAGGCTGCTTTGCACGCCATGAGGCATGAATGCTCCTGCGCCACGCCCGCCTCGGTGGCGGTGTGCATGGCGCACTCGGGGATTTCATACACCAGGGTGCCGTCGGGCTCGACACCGGTCCGCCTGATCGGCCCGACCAGGAACGTCGCCACCGAGACGCCGGCGTCCATGACAGGGGGATACAGTGCGCGCGGAACCAGAGTGACCGTGCCGAACGCCGGCAGCAGGAACCGCAGCCAACTGCGCAGTCTGGCCGCCACGGTGTCGGAAACCAGCCGCTCGACATCGTCTCGTGCCAGTTTCTTCACCAAACCGGAGATGGCCCATTCCAGCTCACGGACGAACTGTCCGTAGCGGCGTCGCCAGGATTCGCGGGCAGGAAGCCGGGCCCCCGGGGCCACCCGCCTGGCGATCACCGATTCCCACTCGGCGTCCACCGCCGCGCGGTCGTCGGCGAGCTCGCGCACCAGGGGCAGCAGCACCGTCTCCGGGATGTCGCCCACCCGCGCCAGCATGGAGCGCATGATCAGGTCGTCACGCAGCTCGCTGATTCTGGTGCTCACGGCAGCTCCACTTTCTCGGGTTTGCACTGAGCGTCGGCTTCGGCCGGCGGGGCCGTTGCGGGCATCTGTCGTCTCCTTGTCAGTTCCAGGGAATGCCCTGGCGGTGTGGTTCGGATTCCGGAGGCATGACCGGACCGCCGTAGGGCAGCGGAATGGTGTGCGGGCCGATGGGGGTGGGGTCGGTGCGGCGCAGGTGATCCCATCCCGGCGGCGGGCCGGCGGTGTCGTCACCGGGTGGACGGGGCGCGTTGCGGGCTCCGCGGATCAGCAGTCCGGGGTCGTCGTTGAGGCAGTAGGTGTGCAGGTAGGGCTCGGGGTAATTCGGGATGAACGGCACATCGCGGGGGTGCGGGTAGTCGCAGATGTAGCGGGGGTAGATGTCGGCGATCGCCCAGATGCCGCCGCCGTGCATCAGGCCGGCGACGCCGTCGAGCAGGGGCGGGCGGTCGTCGCGGAACAACTGTTGCAGTGCGGGAACGCGGACGTAGGACAGTTGCGCGACGGTGGTCAGGTTGCCCAGCAACTGCACCATGGTCTCGGAGTTGTCGTCGATCACCCGGTCGATCGTGGCGAGCGTATTGGGGGTGTCGTCGAGCAGACGCCGCATGCCGGCATCCTTGGCGCTGACGCCGGCCAAAGTGCTGCCGAGATTGGCTGCGATAGCACGAATTCCGTCCGAACCCTCATCGAAGATCCGGAAGGCCGGACGGCTGCTGCGCAGCAGTGTCATGGTTTGCGGCAGCACTCCGTCCAGCGTGGAGATCAGCAGTTGGCCGCCGCTGAGCAGGTCGCGCAGCTTCTGCGGTCCCTGCTCGCTGACCCCGAGCTCACCGAGGACCGCGTTGAGCTGAACCGGATCGGTCTGCGCCAGCAGTCCGTCGACATTGTTCAGCAGCCGCCAGATCGGAATCGGGGTACTGGTGTCGGAGCGGGCGATCACGGTGCCGTCGGTGAGCAACGGGCCGGTGGACTCGGCCGGTTCGAGATTGAGGTACTGCTCGCCGGCCGGCGACAGCCCGGACACCCGGGCCACCATGCCCTCGCGCGGGATCCGGGCGTGTGCGTCGATACGGGCGACGGCGCGTACGCCGTCATCGGTGAAGTCCACCGAGGCCACCCGCCCGATCGGTACTCCCCGCAGGGTGACGTCCTGGTTGGCCAGCAGGCCGCCGGACTCGTCGAGGTCCACCGTCACCGTCATCTGATCGGCGAACGGGTTGTCGCGCAAGGCGCCGAAGAGCAGGTAGGCGACGCCGACGACCACCAGGCCGACTTGTGCGATGCCCGAGATGAGCAGCCGGCGCGCCACACCGGCGCGCACCGCCCGCAAAACCAGCGCGGCGATCAGTTCGACGGGCTTCATTGCGGCGGCCCCCAGATCCGGCCCCGGTCGGTGCCCCATACCCGATCGCCCAACTGAGTGATGACGTACCGCAACGAGCCGACCAGGTTGTCCCAGTCGGCCCACTTGGGGCCGTGGAACTCCGGATCGCCCAGATGGTTCTTGTCCGCGATGTGCCCGAGCGCCAACAGTTGCATGTCGACGTCGGAGTGTGACGCGTTGGCACTGAACAGCTTGAGCACCGGGGGCAGGATCCGCACCAGGTTGTCCAGACTCACCCGGGGGTCCAGCGCCGTCTCGTTGAACGCGCGGGAAAGCTCGTCGACATCGTGGATCAGGCTGCGGGTGTCGACGCCGGCAATGGACGGGAATCGTTGCAGCTGGTCGGTGATCGCGCCCATCTGGTCCACCAGATCGACGATGGTGGAGGTCTGGCCGGCGAGTACGGCCAACGCCGGCGCCGACGAACCCAGCACGTCGTTGAGCGACTGCCGTCGGCTGTGGAGTATGTCGGCCAGCGCTGTGGTCTGCTGCATCACCCCGCGAAGATCGTCGGTGCGCTCCGACATGGTGGTCACCAGCGCACGCGACTCACCGATCATGGCGGCCAGGCCGTCACCGTCATGACCGACCGCGTCGCCCACGCCGTTGAGAACCCTGGTCAGGTTGCCGATCACGCCGCCGTTGACCACCATCGAGGCCGAGGCCAAAACCTCCTCGACGGTGGCGGCGGCCTGGGTCGCGGCGATCGGGATGGTGTCGCCATCGTGCAGCAGCGCCGCACCTGCAGCCGTCGGCGGCTGCGTGAGTGCGACGAAGATGTCGCCCAGCGGCGTGGCCGACCGCAGTTCGGCGGTGGTTCCCACCGGCAACCGGACGTCGGCGAGGATGCGCATATCGACCACGGCGGTGTAATCCCTGGCCGCCATCGACACCACCTCGCCGACATCGGCACCGCCGAGCCGGATCTTGGCCCGGTCCGGCAGGTTCAGCGCGTTGGAGAACACCGCGTTCAGGTGATAGCTGTCGCCGCTGATGCCGGGTGCGGGCAAGGGCAGCTGCTCCACCCCGATCGAACAGCCGGTGAGCACCATGGTCGCGGCCAGCGGCAGTGCCGCCAGGATCCGCCGGTTCATTGCCCCAACCTCGTCATCGCCTCGAGGACGGATGTGACTCCGAAATCGGGTCCGAGATCGCGGATAGTGCCGGTGCGGCAACCCAATTGCCGCAGACCCAGGATGTTGCAGACCTCTTTGGTCATCGAGCTGTCGAAGAACACCGAATCGAAGTGCGCAGCCACCCGCAGCATGCCGTTGTCGGTGTCCATCGCATTGACCACGTTGTCCATCGCCAGCGGAGTCACGTCGAAGACCTCCGCCAGTTCGCGGCGGTAGTCCGCCAGGGCTGTGGTCAGGGCGCTGCTGCTGCGCAGGGTTGCCATCAGGTTCTCGCCGTTGTCGGACAGCAGGGTGTTGAGCTGGCCGAGCACCTGGTTGAGCGAGCGGCCGGTGTCTCCGTTGCCGACGCCCTGCTGGGCTGCGATGGAGCTGAGCTGGCGGATGTCGGCGCCGAACGCGCGCACCAGGTCCTGGTTTCGCGCTGCGGCGTCGGTCAGCCGGCTCAGGTTCGTGACGATGGTGGTGATGTTCTGGCGGGTCGCCTGCCCCTCGTCGTCGCCGCTCCGCAGCGCCGTCGAGAGCTGGCCGAGTGCATCCTTGATCTGCTGACCGCTGGTGGTGGTGATCTTCGATGTGGCGGTGAGGATGTCGGCCATCGGCCCGCCGCCGTGGCCGTCGCCGCCGAGCGCGGTACCGAGCTTGTCGACCATCTTGAGCACCCGGTCGAACTCGATCGGAGTCTTGGTGCGGTCCAGGCCCAGTACGGCGCCCTCGGGCAGGACGGGTCCGCCGGCGTAGGGCGGGGTGAGTTCGACGTGGCGGTCGGTGAGGATCGAGGTGCCCACCGTCACCGCCTGGACGTCGGCGGGCAGGGCAACCTTGGGGTCCACCTCGAGGACGACTTCGACGTAGCTGCTCTGCGGCGTGATCGAGGCGACGCGGCCCACCGGCATGCCGAGCACCGCCACGGTATTGCCGGTGTAGAGGCCGATCACGTTGTCGAACCGGGCGGTGATGGTGCGCTGCCCGGAGCTCACCGCGGAACGCAGGGTGTATCCGGCACCGAGGACTGCGGCTGCGGCCAGCACGATGATGGCGACGGCGAGGGCCCGTTTGGTCATTCGCAGTCCTTGAAGTACTGGTAGCGCTCCGGGAAGCGGAACTGTTCGGCCCGGCCGCTGATCGCGCACATCCAGGAATCCACCAGCAGACCGCCGGGCAGCGCGAAGTCCAGAAACGGGCCGGACCCGGTGGCGTTGGCCACGTTGCGCATGGCCACCGGCATCACCTGGAACAGGTTGCGCAGCAGGTCGTCGTGATCGCCCAGCATCGCGGTGGCCTGTCGGATGTCACTGAGCAGCCGGTCGAGCTGGGCGTGGTCCCCGACGGTGATGTCGCGGGCGGTGGCGACCAGTGTGGTGGCGGCGTTCATCAGCCGCAGCACCGCGTCGCGGCGCGCCGTGACCTGGCCGAACAGCTGATGGCCCTGATCGACCAGGGCGGCGAGATCGGCCTGCTGGCCGCCGAGGATCTCGGCGATCTCGGCGGTGCTGCGCAGCAACCCGGCGATCTGGTCGCGGCGGTCGGCGATGACCCGCGACAGGTTCTGCACGTTGGTCAGGGCGTCGGGCAGGATCGCGGGCAGGTCGCGCAGCTGGGTCGAGACCGCCTGCATGGACTGGGCGAATCGCTGCGCGTCCACATCCTCGAAGGTGTTGGTCGAGTCCTGCAACAGTCGCTGCAGATCGTAGGGGACATCGGTGTGCGCCAGAGTGATTCGCCGGCCTTCGAGTTCACCGTCACCGGCGGGCTTGAGCTCGACGTAGCGAGCGCCCAGCACGGTGGTCAGCTTGATGGCAGCCCGGGTCTGCGAACCCAGCACCACGCCGCGGCGAATCTTCATCGACACCAGCACGTGAGCGCCGGCCAGCGCGGTGCCCTCGACGGTGCCGACCGGGACGCCGGCGATGCTCACCTCGTCGCCCGGCCGGATGCTGGCCGCCTGGAGAAACTCCGCGTAATACGTTGTCTTGCCGAGGTTCAGTGTGCTCAGCAGCGTGGTCGCGGCGATCACCGCCGTCAGGGTCAGCACCGCGATGGTGCCCAGCCAGGCCTGGTTGCGGTCCTCGAGGACCGGTTTGCGTGCGCGCGGGGCTGCCATGGTCATCACCTGCACTGTGCCGAGTACTTGCGCCACCCGCCCGGGGTTGCGGCGTTGATGATGCTGGGCACGATCGGTTTGAGGAAGTTGAAAAAGGTGAAGTTGAAGTCGCAGGCCTGGGCGCTCATGGCGGTACTGTCGCCGGTGATTCGGGCCAGGCCCTTGAAGACCGCGGGGAGATTCGCGCCCATGGTGGCCCATTGGTCTTCTCGCGCGATCATGGTCGCCAGCAGCCCTGGCTCACGGTTGAGGGTGTCCTCCAGATCGGGTCGCACCGCGGTGAGAATCCCGGAGAGCCGACCGACCACCGTGGAGATGGAACCCATCGCGGTGATCAATTCGTCGCGGTGGACATTGAGGCCGGCCACGACGGCGCGGACCTGCGACAGCGTGGTCTGCAGGGCTGTGCCCTGATCGGCCAGGTTCTGGGTGACCGCGGTGAGGCTGGTGATCAGCTGGCCCAGCAGGTCGTCGGGGCCGGCCAGGGATTTCGCCAGGCGGGAAGTTTCGCTGACCAGTACCGCGAGCGAACTCGAGTCGCCTTGGAGCGCTTTGATCAGGGCATTGGACAGGTTTCCCCGGTTGTCGGGATCCAACAGGGTGAACAGCGGTTCGAAACCGTTGAGCAGGTGGGTGACGTCGAACGACGGCTCGGTGCGCTCCATCGGGATGGTGGCGCCGTCGGGAAGCTTCTCCGGGTGACCGAAATCCGCCAGGGTCAAACCGATGTAACGCTGTCCGATGATGTTCTGGTAGACGACCGAGGCCATGGTGTCGCCGTAGACGGGCTGGTTGCGCTGGATGCGGAATCGCACTCTGGCGTGGTCGCCGTCGAGGTCCACCGCGTCCACCCGGCCGACCCGGACCCCGGCCATGCGGACATCCGATCCGGGCCGTAGCCCCGTGACGTCACTGAACAGCGCGGTGTAGGTGTTGGTCGGGCCGGCGACGTCGCGGCGCAGGGTGACCAGGATGGTCCCGGTGAGCGAGATGCACATAACCAGAAACAGGGTCAGCAAGATCAGCTGGCGGCGGTGGGCGGTCATGGCGTGCCGCCCGGGGTGAAAGTGGTTTCCGGCGAGGCGATTCCGGCCGGCCCCACCAGGACCTGCTCGGCGGCGTTGGCGGGTTCGGGCAGGGTGATGCCAGGTGGCGGAACGTAGGAGCGGGGGTCGGGAATCCCGTGGGTGTCCACGACGGGCGTCGTCTCGGGTGCGGTCTCGCAGCTGGGGCCGCGCAGCTCGCCGTAGACCGGACAGTCGCTGCGGGTGTACAGGCGCAGCGGGGCCAGCGCCACCCCCAGCTTGAAGCTGAAGCTGAGTTTGGTGCCGGTGCGGGTCCACAGCTCGTCGAAGAACGTGTCGACCAGGTTGTTGACGCCCAGTGCGATCGCGGGGAACTTCGCCGAACTGTCGGCCAGCACACCGACCACCGGAGTCATCTGGGTGCCGATGGCCACCAATTCGTCGGTGTGGTTGTCCATGGCGGTGCGCATGGTGCCGACGGTGCCCTGCGCTCCGGTGAGCAGGTTCTGCAGTGCCGCCTGCTTTTCGGCGACGGTGCGCATGGGCACCACGGCATGGTGCAGCGCGTCGACCAACTCGGGTGCGGTGCCGCGCAGCGCGGCTATGGCCGACTCCCAGGTCTTCAGCGTCGACGGCGCACTGTCATCGACGCTGAGGTCGTTCATCTCGGCGACGATCCGGTTGAGCCCCTGGGCGGCCGAGCTCAGCGCCGGTCCCTGGCCGGCGGTGGCGTCCGCCAGCACCCGCATCAGACCGAGGGTGTGTTCGTTGCCGGGACGGGTGACGGCGGTGACCAGAGCACGCAGTTTGGCCAGGGTGTTCTGGAACAACTGGGTCGGCAGGGTGCGGTCCTCGGTGACGACGTCGCCGTTTTTGACCTCTGCCGCCGGCCCGTTGTCGACGAGCTGGACCGTGGACACCGCAAAGGCGTTGCTGGGCACGATGCGTGCGGTCACGGTGTTCGGAATACCGCGTGCGCGATCGGGTTTGAGGTCGATATGCACCACGTTCGGTTCCTGGTCCGTGGCCGGTATCACGGTGCGGACCGCGCCGACCAGCACGCCGCGGAACTTCACATCGGATTTGGGGGGCAGGCCGTCGCCGACGCTGGACAGCACCGCGGTGATCTGCACCCGCGGGTCCAGCTTGCCCGCTGACTTCTCCAGCAGCAGCCAGCCGGTCAGCGCGCAGATCAGGACGAAGGCCACTCCGCTGCCCACCAGGGCCGGGGTGGAGGGGCCCCGGCCGTCGAAGTCGAATCGGTTCGGCATCTATCCGCCCAGCCGTCCGCCGGCGTCGATGCCCCAAAACGCCATGGTCAGAAGCATGTTGACACAGACCATGATGGTGATGCTCGCGCGCATGGCCCGCCCCGCGGCAATGCCGACGCCACGCGGCCCGCCGGCGGCGTAGAAGCCGTAGTAACACTGCAGGGTGGACATGATGGCGACGAATATGGCGACCTTGATCACCGCGAACACCATGTCGCGCGCGGCCAGCATCAGCCCGAAGTAGTGCAGATAGGTCCCCGAGGCCTGGCCGCTGACCAGGAAGATCACCAGCTGGCAGACAAGGAAGTTCAGGCACAGACAGACCACGAACAGCGGCACGACGGCCAGCGCCGACGCGAGCACCCGGGTGGTCACCAGATAGGGGATGGGGCGAATGGCCAGCGACTCCAGCGCGTCGATCTCCTCGGAGATGCGCATGGCGCCCAGTTGTGCGGTGAAGCGACAGCCGGCCTGGATGGCGAAACTCAGTGCGGCCATCATCGGCGCGATCTCGCGCACGGTCGCCAGTGCGGTGATCAACCCGGTGGCCGGTCCGAGGCCGAGCAGGTTGAGGGCGTTGTAGCCCTCGATCGCCACCACCGCGCCGCCGGCGGCGCCGTTGAGCAGCACCACCCCGGCGGTGCCGCCGCCGACGACGATGGACCCGTTACCCCAGGTCACATCCGAGAGCAGCCGGAAGAACTCCCGCGGGTAGCGCCGCAGCACCAGCGGAATACCGGCCAGCGTCCGGAAGAAGAACACCACCATGTGCCCGATCCGGGCCGCTTGGTCGACCGGCACGTTCGCGGCGGCGAGCACGGGGCGCGCACCGGGGGGCAGGAATGTGGTGGCCGCCATGATCAGAAACTGGTCTTCGGGAACAGCACCAGATACATCTGGCTCATCAGGACATTGGTCAGCAGCAGCAGCAGGATCGACTGCACCACGGCCGCGTTCACCGAGTTCGCCACTCCCGCCGGACCGCCGCGGGTGTCCAGTCCCTTGTAACTGGAGATGATCGCGACGATGACGCCGAACACGACGGCCTTGAGCAGCGTCAGGATCAGGTCGTCGACGGTCGCGAACGACGAGAACGTCGAGGTGTAGCTGCCCGGGGTGCCGCCCTGCAGCGTCACGGTGAACGCGTAGCCGGCCAGAAAGCCGATGAAGCAGGTGAAGCCGGTGAGGGCGACGGCGACCACCACGCTGGCCACCAGCCGGGGCACCACCAGACGCCGGATCACCGAGACGCCCATGACCTCCATGGCGTCGGTCTCCTCGCGGATGGCGCGGGACCCCAGATCGGCCCCGGTGGCCGATCCCACCGCGGCGGCCATCAGAACCGCCGCAACCAGCGGCGCGCCCTGCCGGATGACGGCCAGGCCGTTGGCGGCCCCGGCCAGCGATGTCGCGCCGAGTTGTCCTGCGAGCAGGCTGAATTGAATCGCCAGGGTGACGCTCAGCGGTACGGCGACGAACATCGTCGGCACGATCGCGGTGCGGGCCATGAAGGTGGCCTGCTCAACGAATTCGGTGAACGGGAAGCGGCCCCGGGCGATGTCGATGACCAGATACTGGGCGGCACGCACCGCCAGCACGCATTGGCCGCCCACCGTACGCAGCGCTGTGATCGGGTGCCGGCGCAGGTAGTCCTGCGACCAGCGCCCGATCACCCGGGTCGCCGGATTGGGCGTGTCGTCGAGTTCTAGAGCCTGCACCGTCGTCGGCCGCCGTTCAGGCCCGGTCGAAGACCAGACAGAGCCGCTTGAGGCCGCGCAACATGAAGCTCGGCTCATAGGTGAAGTCGTTGTCCTCGGCGAACCTGACGGTCTTGAAGCGCCGGGCCAGTTCGACGAAGGCGATGCTCGCCTCGAGCCGGACCAGCGGAGCTCCCAGGCAGGCGTGGATCCCCTGGCCCAGCGCCAGGTGAGCCCGGGCGTTGTCGCGCTCGGGGTTGAACTCGTCGGCCCGGTCGAATCGCTCCTCGTCGCGGTTGGCCGATGCGAAGGCCAGCACCACCAGTTGGCCCGCCGGAATGGTGTAGCCGCCCAGGGTGGTCTCGGCGGTGGTGATCCGGAACATGCTCTGCACCGGCGTCATGTACCGCAGGGCTTCCTCGGTGAACGCTTCGACGCGCTCGGTGGGGTTCTCCCGCAGCCAATCCCACCACTTGGGCTGCTGCGCCACCGTGTGCAGGGTGCTGGTGAGCAACTTGGTGGTGGTCTCGTTTCCGGCGATCAGCAGCTGCTGGATGATGCTCAGGCACGCGCCGGTGCTCAGCGGTTCGTCACCGTCGTCGATGTTGGAGGCGTTCACCAGGCCGGTGATCAGGTCGCCGCGGGGGTTTGCCCGCCGGTCGTCGAGTTCGCCGGCGAAATAGCGCTGGTATTCCAGCAGGCTGCGCGCCTGCTCCAGCCGGCCGTCGTCGTCGATTTCGGCGCCGACGGTGGCGGCGAACTGATCCGACCAGCGCTTGAAGTCACCGATCCGGTCATCGGGCACGTTGAGGATGTGGGCGATGATCCGCAGCGGCAGGGGGGCGGCGAACGCGGGGATGAAGTCGACCGGCTCGCCGGCGGGCAGCTGGTCGGCGATCTCGGTGGCGATCTGGCGGATGGCCGGTTCCTGCTGGGCGATCAGGCGCGGCGTGAACGCCTTGGCCACCATGCGGCGGTAGTAGTGGTGTTCGGGCGGGTCGGCGGTGAGCAGGGTCGGGACCGGCGGCCAGCCCTGAGCTTCGATCTCGGCGACCTGAGCGGCTATCGACTCCGGTGCGGGCATCTGCGGCAGGCCGAATTTCGACGAGAACACCTCGTGGTTGGTCAGCGCTTCGGCCACCAATTCGCGTGAGGTCACGAACCACATGCCCCGGCTGGCCACGAAGTGCACCGGTGCCTCGGCGCGCAGCGACTCGTACCACGGGTAGGGGCACTGCAGCGTCGCAGGCGCCAGGGGGTCGAAGTCGCTGACCGGGCATCGAGCTGCCGTCGTCGGCTCGGAAGTGGTGTCGCTCAACGCGGCCTCCAGGGAATTTGCATCACGCACTTGACTAATTGGTGCACCAATATAATAGTGAGCTGCGTCATACGCAAGGTTGTCGCCGGGACGCGATCACGGCGCGCGGGAAGTGGAGGACGGGTGGCTGGCGCAGCTCCGAAAGCAGTGGTGACCGGTGCGGGAAATGGCATCGGACGTGCGATTTCACGCCATCTGGCTGCGGCGGGAGCCGAGGTGGTCCTCGTCGACGTCGACGGCGATGCGGCGCAACGAGCGGCTGCCGAGGTCGGCGGTAGGGCCGTGGTCTGCGATGTCTCCGACGAACGGTCGGTGGCGGCATTGGCCGAGGCGGTCGACGCGGTGGACATCCTGGTCAACAACGCCGGCATCTGGCGTTCGGCGACGCTGGACGACAGCACCACCGCCGAGATCGACGATGTGCTGGGCACCAACGTGCGCGGCACCTGGCTGGTCACCCGGGCGTTGGTGCCCAAATTCGGCGCCGACGGTGGCGCGATCGTCAACCTCGCCTCGGTGCTGGCCCACGTGGGTGCCGCCGGCCGGGGGATCTACCCGGCGTCCAAGGCGGCGGTGGTCGCGTTGACCAGGCAGATGGCGGTGGAGTACGCGCCTCGCAAGATCCGGGCCAACGCGATCGGTCCGGGCCTGGTGCTCACCGAGGGAACCGCCGGAGAGTTCGGCGATCCCGGACTGCAGGACGCCATCGGCGCGGCGATGCCGCTGGGGAGGCTCGGGACCCCCGAAGACATCGCCGCCGCGGTCGCCTTCCTGGCTTCACCGGCTGCCGGCTACATCACCGGCCAGGCGCTCTACGTCGACGGGGGCTGGGCGGTCAACGGCTCGGCTTTCATCGGCACCGTGGTCGAGCAGTACGTCACCCAGCTGGCCACGGCCGGCCAGTCGTAGGTTTGGAGGCACGATGAGCGAGCGTGTGCAGGGTTCCGGCGGTCCGGGGGAGGCGCGTTCACCGGGACCGACGGTGCAGGAGCTGCTGGCAACCGACACCCGAGAGGTGCCCAAGCCGCTGCTGGAGGAGTCGTTTGAATTCCTCGGCTCCGAGGACATCGACAAGGCGCGCTACATCAGCGCCGACTTCCACCGGCTGGAAGTGGACAAGCTCTGGAAACGGGTGTGGCAGATGGCCTGCCGGGAAGAGGACATTCCCGAGCCGGGGGACTACGTCGTCTACGACGTCGCCGACATGTCGCTCATCGTGGTCCGCACCCCGGGCGGGGAGATCAAGGCCTACCACAACGCCTGCCTGCACCGCGGCCGCCGGCTTTGCGATGACTCCGGGCACGCCAACCAATTGCGTTGTCCGTTCCACGGATTCACCTGGAGCCTGGAGGGAGCATTGACCGATGTTCCCTGTCGCTGGGACTTCCCGCATATCGACGACGCGAAATTCGGCCTGCCGGAGGCGCTGACCGCGACGTGGGCCGGATTCGTGTTCGTCAATCCCGACCCCGGAGCGGTACCGCTGGAGCACTTCATCGGCGAGGCGGACCGGCATCTGGAGCCGTTCAAGTTGCAGGACCGCTTCAAGGCGGTGCACGTGGTCAAGGTGCTCGACTGCAACTGGAAGGTCGCGATGGAGGCCTTCATCGAGTCCTACCATGTGATCGCCACGCATCCGCAGCTGCTGGAGTACCTCGGCGACTGCAAC
>NZ_JRMK01000113.1:0-13044 GCF_000972925.1 Mycobacterium sp. UM_Kg1
GGTCGGACAGGTGTGCCTGTCGGCGGGCGAGGCGAAGAACACCTACGGGACCGGAAACTTCCTGCTGCTCAACACCGGTGAGCAGATCGTCCGCTCCGACAATGGCTTGCTGACCACGGTCTGTTACCAGTTCGGCGATGCCAAGCCCGTGTATGCGCTGGAGGGGTCGATCGCTGTCACCGGCTCCGCGGTGCAATGGCTGCGCGACCAGTTGGGCATCATCAGCGGCGCCACGCAGGTCGAGACACTGGCGCGTCAGGTGGCCGACAACGGCGGAATGTACTTCGTGCCGGCGTTCTCCGGGCTGTTCGCGCCGTACTGGCGGTCCGATGCGCGCGGCGCGATCGTCGGGCTGTCCCGATTCAACACCAACGCGCACC
Source organism: Mycobacterium sp. UM_Kg1 (assembly GCF_000972925.1). Classification (NCBI taxonomy): domain Bacteria; kingdom Bacillati; phylum Actinomycetota; class Actinomycetes; order Mycobacteriales; family Mycobacteriaceae; genus Mycobacterium; species Mycobacterium sp. UM_Kg1. The sequence continues at coordinate 381 of NZ_JRMK01000113.1, forward strand.
TTGCCCGCGCCACGCTGGAGGCCATCTGTTACCAGAGCCGGGACGTAGCTGAGGCGATGGAAGCCGATTCCGGTGTGCACCTTGGCGTTTTGAAGGTCGACGGCGGTATCACCGCCAATGACCTGTGCATGCAGATTCAGGCTGATGTCCTTGGCGTCGACGTGGTCAAGCCGGTGGTGCCCGAAACCACCGCGCTGGGTGCGGCCTATGCCGCCGGACTCGGCGTCGGGTTCTGGAAGGGGCCTGAGGACCTTCGTGCCAATTGGCGCGAAGGCAAGCGCTGGCCGCCGAACTGGTCGGAGGAGCAGCGCGCCGAGGGTTATGCCGGATGGCGAAAAGCTGTGCAGCGCACTCTGGATTGGGTCGAGCTTCCCTGAATGGCTGCACGCAGGCGGTGGGTGCCCGCCGCACTGGTTGCGCTGGTCGTGGTGGTGGCGGTCGGCTGGGCGTGGTACCAGCGCGAGGGGATGGCAGGGGGCCGGCAGCCACCGGGCCCCGGGTCCCCGGGGGTTTCGCCGGCGCCGAGCGTGACTCCCGGTCCGGGCTACGACGACGCTCGTCGGATGCTTCAAACGCTCCCGGTCAAGGCATGGGATCGGCAGCAGGGCTTCAAGCGCTACCGGTTCGGTGAGCGGTGGAGCGACGATGTCGACGTCGAGTTCGGCCACAACGGCTGTAACACCCGCGACGATATCCTGCGCCGCGATCTGGCTCGGATCGAACTGCGGCGGGGCACCTGCCTGGTGCAGAGCGGCATCCTGCATGACCCGTACTCCGGGGAGACCATCGCATTCGTCCGTGGTCCCGAGACATCCCAGGCCGTGCAGGTCGACCATCTGGTGTCGTTGGCCGACGCTTGGTACAAAGGGGCGCGGTCCTGGGACGACCGGCGCCGCCGCGATTTCGCCAACGACCCGCGAAACCTGCTCGCCGTCAGCGCACAGGCGAACTTCGACAAGGCGTTTCGCGACGCGGCCGGCTGGCTGCCGACGAACACCGCGTTCCGATGCGAATTCGTGGCGCGCCAGGTCGCGGTCAAAACGGTTTACCGACTGTGGGTTTCATCCAACGAAAAGGCCGCGATGGAACAGGTCCTGCATCGCTGTTGACCATTGACCGGTCGCACTGACGGATCGCGGCAAATCGCCGTCAGTTCGGGGGGAAGAATCCGCCGACGTTCGGTGGCGGCCAGGGCGCGGGCGGGCCCGGAAAATACGGGCCGGACGGCACGGCCTGCAGCCGCGTCATCTCGCGTCGGTGCCGCTCGGCCAACACCGCGGCCAGCACCAGCTCCGGCGGGGCGTCCGGTGGCGGCGGCGGAGAGATGTGCGCGAGCACCTCCCCGGAGATCCGGTAGGCCATCATCTGCCGGGTGTGCGGGTCCAGTTGTGCCGCGCGACCCAGGAACTGCCTTGCCAGCTCCGCGGATTCGGCACGAAGTCCGGACAACTGCAGGGTCGAGGCCCACCAGGCCAGCCCGGGCGGCATGACCGGCGGCGGCGCCGAAGCCGGAGCGCGTTCGCTGACAACCACCGTACCGGCGAAGATGTCGCCCAGGCGCTTTCCGCGCGGCGACAGCAGGCTGCAGATCACCGCTGGACTGCCGGTGAGGGCCCAGATTTCGATGACCGCAGCCAGCGACCGCACGAGTGCCTGCCGAAAGCGTTCCGGGCTGCCGTCATCGGAAACCACCCGCAGTCCCATCGCCATCTTGCCCAGCGAGCGCCCCCGGGTGACCGTCTCCATCGTGACCGGGTAACCGACCAGGAGCAGGACGGCGAAGATGATCATGATAGCAGTGGTCAGCGCGTCGTCGAACCGGCCAAGGGTGCTGGCCCACAGTACGATCGCGCAGACGTACCCCACCAGGACGACACCGATGTCGATCAGCGCGCTGACCGCGCGTACCGGCAGCTGCGCAATCGCGATGTCGAGGACCACGGCGTCGCCGGTCACCAGCTCAGGGCTGCGATACGACATAGCCCTGACGCTACCCGCGAACCGGTGCCATCGGCGTGCTCGCCGCTAGGCTCGGCGATGTGGATGTCGATGCCTTCGTGCTGACCCATCGACCGACCTGGGAGCGGCTGGAAACGCTGGTCAAGCGTCGGCGGCGGCTCACCGGTGCCGAGGTGGACGAACTGGTCGACCTCTACCAGCGGGTGTCGACCCACCTGTCGGTGGTGCGGGCATCGTCGCCGGATGCGGCGCTCATCGGCCGGCTCTCCAGCCTGGTGGCGCGGTCGCGGGGCGCGGTCACCGGTGCCCACGCCCCCCTGGCTTCGGAATTGGTCCGTTTCGTCACGGTCTCGTTTCCGGTGGTGGCCTACCGGGCGTGGCGATGGTGGCTGGCAACCGCGGTGGCGTTTTTCACGGTCTCGGCGCTCATCGCCTGCTGGGTGGCCGGCAATCCCGATGTCCAGGCGGTGATCGGTACCCCCGCGGAGATCGATCGGTTGGTCAGCCACGATTTCGCCGCCTATTACAGCGATCACCCGGCGGCGTCGTTTGCCCTGCAGGTCTGGGTGAACAACGCCTGGGTGGCTGCACGTGCCATCGCCTTCTCGGTTCTGCTGGGCCTGCCGATCCCGGTGATGTTGTTCGCCAACGCCGCCAACGTCGGGGTTGCTCTCGGGCTGATGTTCCAGGCGGGCCGCGGCGGTTTCATGCTGGGTCTGCTCGCACCGCATGGGCTGTTGGAGCTGACCGCGGTGTTCCTCGCCGGGGCGGTGGGGATGCGCCTGGGATGGACGGTGATCGCCCCGGGTGATCGGCCCCGAGGGCAGGTGCTTGCCGAACAGGGCCGGGCGGTGGTGGCGGTCGCCGCCGGCTTGGTGGTGGTTTTCGCCGTGGCCGGGTTCCTCGAGGCCGTGGTGACCCCGTCGCCCTTGCCGACGTGGATGCGGATCGGCATCGGGGTGCTGGTAGAAGCAGCGTTTTTGGCTTACGTGGTGGTGTTCGGGCACAAGGCGGTGGCCGCCGGAGAGTCGGGCGACATCGCCGACGCGCCCGATATCGTCCCCACCCGCTGAGGTCTGTCTAAAGCCTGCCGGCGGCTTTGAGTGCCAGATAGGCGTCGGCCAGCGCGGGTGCCAGCTCATCGGGCGGGGCATCGATGACGTGCACACCGCCGCGCCGCAACCGCGACGCCACGGAATGGCGGTTGTTGCGGGCGCGTTCGGCGGCGCCCGCGTCGTAGACGGCGGCCGCATCGCCGCGTCCGTGAGCCAACCGTTCCACGCGCGGATCGGCGACCGCGGCAAGGATCACCTGGTGTGCGACCGTCAGTGTCGGCAACACCGGCAGCAGGCCCTCCTCCAGGGCGGAGGCGTTGAGATCGGTCAACAGCACCACCAGGTTCTGGCGACGTGCCCTCCGGGCCAGGGTGGCCACCATCGCTGCGGCGTCGGATTCGACCAATGCCGGCTGCAGCGGCGCCATCGCATCCACCAATTGGGCGAACAACCGGGTCCGGGACGCCCCGAACACCCCGGCCCGCGTCACCTGATCGTGGGCGAGCAGATCGACGTGGTCACCGGCGCGCAACGCCAACGCGGCCAGCAGGAGTGCGGCATCCATCGACCAATCCAGCCGCGGCCAGCCCGCCGGGTCGCGCGCGGTCGGGTCCACTCCGATCCGGCCGGCGGATGTCCGGCCGGTGTCGAGGACGATCACGACGCGGCGGTCCCGCTCGGGTCGCCAGGTGCGCACCACCACATCACGACGCCGGGCGGTGGCGCGCCAGTCGATGGAGCGGACGTCGTCTCCGGCGACGTATTCGCGCAGCGAGTCGAACTCGCTGCCCTGACCGCGCACCAGCGCCGGCAGATTCCCGTCGACCTCCCGCAGCCGGGCCAGCCGGGCCGGCAGATGCCGGCGGGACAGAAACGGCGGGAGCACCCGCACCTGCCCGGGTACGCGCCGGGAACGCTGCCGGCCCGCCAGGCCCAGCGGACCCAGCGATCGCACAGTGACTCGGGCGGCGTGCTGGTCACCGCGGCGGATCGGCCGCAACTCGGTGACCAACTGACACTGCTGACCGGTCGCCAGCGAAAGGGGCTGCGAGCGCGGGGTGGCACAGGCGCTGGGCGGCCACGCATCCCGGATCTGCCCGCGGACCCGGCTGCCGCCGTTGACAATCCACAACGAGGTGGTCATTGTCTGACCGAGCCGGACCGCGCCCTGCATGGACCGCTCGATGCGCAGCGCCGCGGGATCTGTCGTCAACGCGATATCGAGCGCCACGGCCACGGTGAGAACGCTCAGCAGCAGCACGAAAGCCACCGCGGGCCACGGGGCCACCGCAACCGGCACTGCGCCCAGCAGTGCGATCAACGCAGCGCGGCCAGTCAGAATCACCAGCGCGGCACCGGAACCGAGGCCAAGATGGCGTCGAGAACGCCGTCGGCGGTGGCGCCTTCGAGTTCGGCCTCGGGGCGCAGCATCACCCGGTGACGCAGCGTCGAGCGGGCCATCGCCTTGACGTCGTCAGGGGTCACGTAGTTGCGCCCCGACAGCCACGCCCATGATCGCGAGGTGGCCAGCAGCGCGGTCGCACCGCGGGGCGAGACCCCGAGCTGCAGCGCGGGTGAGTGCCGGGTCGCGGTGACCACGTCGACGATGTAGCCCAGCACCTGCTCGGCCACCAGCACCTGGCGCACCGCGGCGCGGCCGGCAGCCAGGTCCTCGGCTCCGGCCACCTGCGTCACGGCGGACAGGTCGTGCGGGTCGAAGCCCTGCGCATGCCGAGACAAGATGTCGATCTCGGTCTCGCGCGCCGGCAGCGGCACCGTCAACTTGAGCAGGAACCGGTCGAGCTGGGCCTCCGGCAGCCGGTAGGTGCCCTCGTACTCGATGGGGTTCGCCGTGGCGGCGACGATAAACGGGTCGGGCAGCGGTTTGGTCGAGCCGTCCACACTGACCTGGCCTTCCTCCATCGCCTCCAGCAGCGCCGCCTGGGTCTTGGGTGGGGTGCGATTGATCTCATCGGCCAGCAGCAGATTGGTGAAGACCGGGCCGGGACGGAACGCGAACTCGGCGGTGTGGGTGTCATAGACCAGCGATCCGGTGATGTCCCCGGGCATCAGGTCCGGAGTGAACTGGACCCGCTTGAAGTCGAGCTGCAACGCTGCGCTCAGGGTGCGGACCAGCAGCGTCTTCGCCACACCGGGCACACCTTCGAGCAGCACATGGCCGCGACACAGCAGGGCGATCACCAGGCCGCTGACCACGGCGTCCTGGCCGACCACCACCTTGGCGACTTCGCTGCGCAACGCCGCCAGCGCTGCACGGGCCGCGGCAGCCGCGGGATTGTCTGCAGGAGTGTGAGTCACGAGTAGGTGACCTGCCTTTCGATGTCATCGAGTGCATTGGCCAGGGCGACGAGGGCGTCGTCGGAGTCCGGGGGAGGGCCGAACAGTAAGTGCCACAACCAGTCCGGATGGGCTCCGGCGCGCGGCGCCACTGCGGCGACCACCGCCGACGGCGCGGGAGACGGCCCCAATCCCAGCAGCGGTGTCAGCCGGCGCAGGGTCGCGGCGCGCAGGGCGGCGGCGGCTCGGTCGCGAGCCCGGTGCGCGCGGTAGAGCCGGCCAAGGCCCTCGACGGTCTCGGATGCGCGCACCACGACGGGCAGCCGTTCGGCGACCAGCGGACCGAGGCGACGGCCCTTCCACAGCGCGGCCAGTGCCAGGGCGACGCAAAGCTGCCACACCAGCCATCGGACGTTCGACGGGATCAGATCGGCGAGTTCGGTCTGGCCCGAACGGGCTCCCTGAACATGCTGGGGCGTAAACCAAACCAGGCGGTCGGCGGTGCCGGCCAGATTCATCGCCAGCGCCGCGTTGCCCTCCCGGGCCAGGTCGGCATTTGTCATGAAGGACTCGCTGCCGACCACGGTGATGGTCCGCTCTCCCTGGCGGTAGCGCACCAGCGCCCCGTCGTAACAGCTGTCCGCCGGCTGACCCGGGAGGGCGATGTAGGTCTGGGTGGTCCGCAGGTCGACCGGCCCCGCCCGTTGGGCCTCACGCAGGCCGCAATCCGGCTGGTGGGTGAACGCCCGAGCGGGACCCGACCGAATACCGGGCGCCAGGATGCGGCGGGCCGGGGCGTCCGGTGCCATCAGCAGCAGGTCGCCCGGCAGCCTGGCCAACCGGTTCAGCAGCTCGTCATCGGCGATGCGCGGAGTCCGGGCCACCAGCACCAGCCCGTGGGGACGGGCCTGGCGGGCGACGTCATCGACACTGCCGGCGGTTATCACCTCGACGCCGCGGTGACGCAGCAGGGCGACCAGCGCGTGCGCGCCGTCCGGGCCGGTGGCGTTCGGATCCATCCGGCCGCCGGGCCGCTGCGCGGTCAGGTAGGCGCCCATCGCCGCGACCACGACGATCACCGTCAGGGCCAGGGCCGCCCACATCCACGTTCGCCGCATGGTCCTCACCCGTACTGCCGGACCCGGGTCATGGCCTGCAGCCGATCGTCGAGGTCCGCCACGATCCGATACCCCTGTGCGGTGGCGGGCAGTTCGCCGTAGCTGACATCGTTGAACGTCTCGGCGGCCCGCATCAGTTCACCGGCCAGGCCGGGTAGCGCCGCGCCGGCGTCGCGGGCCAGTTCGGTAGCGGTCCGGCCGGGGGCAGGGCGAATGAGCCCGGCCTCTTCGAGTTGGCGGGCCACCGCTCGCAGTCGGTGCCGGATCGCCGCGCCCCAGTCACCGGCGGTGGCATGCAGTTGTGCGGTGGCGCGGTGTTCGGCTGCGCTGTGTTGCGTCGGGCCGTACAGCGCGGCGTCGCGGTGGCCGTCGCGCAGCATCCGCCGACTGACGTGGATGGCAGCGGCCACGGCCGCCGCGAGGAGTATCAGCAACAGGCTGATGGTGAACCAGCCGCCGGGCAGTTCCGCTCCTTTGGCCGCCAGGTGCCGGAGCAGAGTCTCGATGAAGTCAAGGAGCTGATCTTTGGGTGACGGCCGTGGGTACATCGGTTTTGCCAGTTCACGTTCGGCCGCTTCGCGGGCGGTCTCGCGGTCGACGTCGACGATGGGCACCCGGGGTTCCTCAGCCAGGCGGCCGGGTCAGCCACAGGTTGTCGGTCCATCCACCGACGTACCCGCTGGCTACGCCGGTTCGCAGCACCAAGTCGAACGCCTCGCCCCGGATACGGCGATCGGCGTACAGCAGGACCGAGACGCCGGCGGTGAACGGCAGCACGATGATCTGACCGATCGTCGCGCCGATCCGGGTGAACAGGCTCAACTGCGTACCGCCGGCCAGGGCGTCCGCGCCGTCGCTGGCCACCATGCCGACGATGTTGAACGGAAACCCGACCGCGCTGCTGACCAGGGCGGTAATCAGGGCGGTGAGCGCCAGGATGCCCAGCACCCGCCAGAAGCTGTTGCGCGCCAAGTAGAACGAGCGCCGCATCGCCTCGAATATCGGCTGCCGCTCCAGCACGATCACGGTCGGGGCGAAGACCAGCACCACGTAGCCGTAGACGAGTGCCGCGATCAAAGCGAGCCCCATGGGCAGGCCGATCAGCACTGCGGCGCCGGTCCCGCCCACGCCGCCGGCAAACGCGATGGTCACCGCGACAAAGCCGCACAGCAGCACCATGGCCAAACCGACAAGGGCGGTCAAGCCGATCAGCGGACCGAAACGGCTTCGCACGGTGTCCCAGGCTTCGGTAATGGTGGTGGGCGAGCCGAACACCGCGCGCCCGACCACGACCGTCAACATTCCGGTCAGCACGATGGTGCCCAGCGCGGTCACGAGGCCGGCGCCGGCGTAACCGGTCAGCCATGCCAGCACATCACCGCCGGAGAATTCCGCAGACGATCGACCCGAACTCGAGGCGCCGATCGACGTCAGCAGGCCGTACATGGCGATCCCGCTGATGATCTGGGTGGCCACCACAACGACGGTGGTGAGACCGAGCACGGTCTTGGGATTGGCCCGAATGTAGCCGACGGCGCCGTTGTAGATGTCGGTCAGGCTCAGCGGGCGCAGGGGAATGATGCCCGGTTTGAGTTCGGGCTGCGGGTATCCCGGGTTGGGCCCGTAGCACATGGGCGAGGGGCCGTAGCCCGGCGGCGGGGGACCATAACCGGGTGGGGGGCCCGGCGGCGGCCCCCAGCCCGGAGGTGGACCGGGTGGGGGACCGTAGCCCGGCGGCGGGCCGGGTGGGGGACCGTAGCCCGGCGGCGGGCCGGGTGGGGGACCGTAGCCCGGCGGCGGGCCGGGTGGCGGACCATAGCCCGGCGGCACCGGCGGGGGACCATAACCGGTAGGCGTGGCGTAGCCCGGAAGCGGGGGGCCATATCCGGGCGGCGGGCCGTAGCCGGGAGGCGGAAAGCCAGGCTCGGGATAGCCGGGCGGCGGCGTATTCACCATGTGGCTGAGCGTAGCGTTATACGGCATGGCGGAACTCAAATCCCAGTTGCGGGCGGATCTGACGACGGCGATGAAGTCGCAGGACAAGCTGCGCACGGCGACCCTGCGGATGCTGCTGTCGGCGATCCAGGCCGAAGAGGTGTCCGGCAAGCAGGCCCGGGAACTTACCGACGCAGAGGTTTTGAAGGTACTGGCCCGCGAAGCCCGCAAGCGTGCGGAGTCCGCAGCGATCTACACCCAGAACGGCCGGGGCGAACTGGCCGCCCAGGAACACGCCGAAGCCCGGATCATCGACGAGTACCTGCCTGCGCCGCTCACCGACGCCGAACTGGCCGACGTCGTCGACACCGCCCTGGCGCAGGTGGCCGAGGAGATCGGGGAGCGGCCGCACGCCAAGCACATGGGCCAGGTGATGAAGGCCGCCACGGCGATCGCCGCGGGCAAGGCCGACGGTTCTCGGCTCTCGGCCGCGGTCCGGGAACGGCTCTAGGAACCGGTCTTCGGCAACTGCCGGCTCGCCAGAGCATCGATGAACGCATCGGGATCGGTGACGCTGACATAGAGGCGGCGAACCGGCCTGTTGAAGATGCCGGCTGTGGGCGCCCTCGTCGGCTTGACCGCGTGACCCAACAGGATCTCGACCACCCCGTCACGCGAACCGTTGACCAGCCAGCCGTTACACGCCTGATGGACGCCCCAGCCCCACATGCGTTCCGGCGCCGGACGGGCGGAATCGATGTTGCTCAGCGCGATATCGATCGCGAAGGCCCAGCCGCTGCGGACCTGCAGGAACCCGTCGGCCACCCGGATGCTCGCCCGGCGAGGCCCCAGGCCGAGCACGGTCGCCAGCGGGCGATACCACCGGTCGTAGCGCATCGCGAAGTCCACGATCGACATTGTCTACGGCCGATACGGCTGGTGGACCGCTTTGGCGAATCGGCGAGTCAAGGCCCGCGTCGACAGCTAGTGCGGAGCAACTGCGAACCACAACGGAAAAGGCCCCGACCGGATTGACCGGTCAGAGCCCTCTACCTACAACCTGAGTCGGGGTGGCGGGATTCGAACCCACGACCTCTTCGTCCCGAACGAAGCACGCTACCAAGCTGCGCCACACCCCGTGTGAAGCCACGACAGCGTATCGCACTGGCCCGCTGCTCACCCAAACGCCTGGTGAGAGCCACGACCGGGCGCGGTTGCACCGCGTTCGCCCGATACCGCGCGACCCGCCTCGGGCGAGGTCTGGGTCACCGACGCCCACAGCGCCATGAAACGCCCCACAATCCGGCGTGGGGGGCTGAAAACACGGGCCGACCTAGGCCAGACTGACTACCAGGTTTAGTGCAAAGGGAGTCAAACCATGACGCTGTTAGGCGGAGCGGTGTACGCCGGATTCTTCGCTCTGGCCGCGCTGTGGCTCGCGGCCACCAACCCCGACGCCGCCGAGCAGCGGGTTCAGGCGAAGGTGAACCGGCAGGATCGCTCGAACTCGGCCAGCACCGCCGCGGGGCCGGTCGGATCCACCCCCTGCTGCGCCAGCCAGTCGTCGTCGTAATAGGTCTCGGCGTAGCGATCACCGCTGTCGGCCAGCACCGTGACCACCGATCCGCTCCGGCCGGTGGCAACCATCTCGGCCAGCAGCGCGAACGCCCCCCAGACATTGGTCCCGGTCGAAGGGCCCACCCGGCGACCCAAGACGGCGCTGACGTGCCGCGCGGTGGCCACCGAGGCGGCGTCGGGCACCTGGATCATCCGATCCACGACCTCGGGCAGAAACGACGGTTCCACCCGCGGCCGGCCGATGCCCTCGATGCGCGACGACCCCTCGACCACCAGGTCGTATCGGCATTGCGTGTAGGCGGGGTAGAAGGCCGAATTCTCCGGGTCCACAACACACAGCCGGGTCGGGTGGCGCCGGTAGCGGAGGTAGCGGCCGATCGTCGCACTCGTTCCGCCGGTTCCGGCACCGACCACGATCCACTCCGGGACGGGGTGGGTTTCGTCGCGCATCTGGTCGAATATCGACTCGGCGATGTTGTTGTTGCCGCGCCAGTCGGTGGCGCGCTCGGCGTTGGTGAACTGATCCAGGTAGTGACCACCGGTGTCGGCGGCGATGCGCGCCGCTTCGGCGTACACATCGGCCGAATGCGCCACGAAATGACAGCGGCCGCCCTGCGCCTCGATCAGGGCCACCTTCGACGCGCTGGTGGCGGCCGGCATCACCGCGACGAACGGCAGGCCCAGCAGGGCCGCGAAATAGGCCTCGGACACCGCTGTGGAGCCCGACGACGCCTCGACCACCGTGGTGCCCTCTACAATCCAGCCGTTGCACAGCCCGTAGAGGAACAGCGAGCGGGCCAGCCGGTGTTTGAGGCTGCCGGTGATGTGGGTGGACTCGTCTTTGAGGTAGAGCGCCACCTGGGGACCCGAGCCGTCGTCCGCCCGTGCCGGCAGCGGGTAACGCAGCAGGTGCGTGTCGGCGCTGCGCCGTGCGTCGGCCTCGATCAGGCGGATCGCATTCTCGGCCCAGCGGCGGGGGTGCTGGTGGTCGGCAAGCCGTTCGGTCAACGCGCCGAGATGGAAGGCTGGGTCGAACCGCGGCTGAGCCGGGAGTCGTCACCGCCGGTCGGTGCAGCCACGAGGGTCAACAGGCTGGCCTCGGGGCGGCAGGCGAACCGCACCGGCGCGAACGGCGAGGTGCCGATCCCCGCCGAGACGTGCAGCCGCATCTGGGCGCCCCATTGCGACGGGCCCTTGACCCGTGAGCGGTCCAGCCCGCAGTTGGTCACCAGGGCGCCGTAGAACGGCACGCACAGCTGACCGCCGTGGGTGTGGCCGGCCATCACCAGTTGATAGCCGTCGGCGGCGAAGCGGTCGAGCACGCGTGGCTCCGGCGAATGGGTGAGACCGAGTCGCAGGTCGGCGGTCAGGTCGGCCGGCCCGGCGATGGTGTCGTAGCGGTCCCGGTCGATGTGCGGGTCGTCAACGCCAGCCGCCGCGATGCGATGCCCGGCCACGTCGAACTCGCGGCGGTTGTGGGTCAGGTCCAGCCAGCCGCGCTCGGTGAACGCCGCTCGTAGGTCCTGCCAGGGCAGCGGGACGCCGTGGATCCGATGCGTCGGCTTGGTCAGGTACTTCGCCGGATTCTTCAGCCGTGGCCCGAAGTAGTCGTTGCTGCCGAACACGAACACGCCCGGCACCGACAGCAGATCCCCCAGGGCCTGCACCACCGCCGGCACCGCCTTGGGGTGCGCCAGGTTGTCGCCGGTGTTGACCACCAGGTCGGGTTCCAGGCGCACCAGTTCGCGCAGCCAGGCCTGCTTGCGGCGCTGGCCGGGACGCATGTGGATGTCGCTGATGTGCAGCACCCGCAGCGGAGACGATCCGGGGGCCAGCACCGGCATCGTCGCCTCGCGCACCACGAACGCGTTGCGCTCGATGACCGCGCCGTAGCCGATGGCCAGTGCCGCCGGCCCCAACGCCGCCGAGGCGGCGAGAACGGACCGGGTCAGGGCGGGTGAGGGGACCATGGGTTCAGACTACTGCCCGGACTTCGGTACCGCGGCTACGGCGGCGGCGGCGGCGCCGGGGGAGGCAGCAGCGGAATGGTGATCGGCGGCAGCCCCGGAATCTCCACGACCGTCGAACCCACCGGCGGCGGCATGCCCTCCGGCGGCGGCGGTGGTGGTGGCGGGATACCGTTGCTGACCTCGATGGTCACGATCGACCCGGGAATGGTCTGCCCGCTGGGCGATGTTCCCACCACCGCGCCCGACCGGGCGCTGCTGTTGACCCAGTTCGGCTGGTCGGCGACCTGGAAGCCGGAGTCCTTGATGCGCTGGCGCGCGGCGTCGACCTCCAGGCCGACCACGCTGGGCACCCGGGAGTTGGGGCCGCCGTCCACGTAGCGCGGATCGGTCGGCGGCATGATGACGTCGCCGAAGTCCGTTGCGATCGGTTTCATCGCCGCGAACCAGGTCCGGGCCGGCTCGTTACCGCCGAAGAGGTCGCCGTCCCCGCAGTGCCGCAGCGGGAACGAGCACAGGTCGGACGGCGAACTGGAGTCGTCGAAGACGTAGTTGGCGGCCGCGTAGCGGTTGGTGAAGCCCAGAAAACCCGACGAGCGGTGCGCCTCGGTGGTGCCCGTCTTGCCTGCCATGGGCAGATCCCAGCCGACCGAGCCGGCCGCCGGCGCCGCGGTGCCGCCGCCCTGGATGTCCTTGCTCAACGCGTTGGCCAGGGTGTTCGCCAGTCCTTCGGGCACCTGTCTCTTATACACAT
>NZ_JRMK01000114.1:0-12922 GCF_000972925.1 Mycobacterium sp. UM_Kg1
GTTCCCCCAAGGTCGGGGCGAACCGGTAGCCGTCGGCGACCAGGCACACACCGGTGGGTTCGGCGAACTCGGCCGAATCCGGGTAGTGCACCTCCAGCCGGTAATCGGCCAGGCCGGTGAACGGCAGAGCCGCCGCGAACAGCCCGGATCCGAGGTCACGCATGACGAATCGCTGCCCGCCGGCGATCACCACCACCCGGTGGGCCCGCGGGCGCAACGTCCGGATGATCGTGGTTCTGCCCACCTCGTGCGCGCCCAGAATGGCGTGCGGATCGTGGTGTTCGCCGGCGAGCAGCCGCGCCAAGTCGGCAGCCTCGGGCGCCAGGGCTCCGGTACCGGCGGCCATCAACGGCGCAGCAGTTCGGTGCGGCTGCCGGCGTTGATCGGCGGCATCGTCACGATGTGGGCGACCGCGCGTGCCGGGTCCAGCCGCACGTAGTTGTCCTGACCCCAGTTGTAGTCCTCCCCGCTGATCTGGTCGCGCACCCAGAACCGTTGGTAGTCCGGCATTCCCAGTGCCCACATATCCAGGTGCAGGGTCGCCTCCTCGGCGCTGAAAGGATTCAGTGTGACGACCACCAGCACGGTGTCGCCGGTGGCCGGGTCGAACTTGCTGTAGGCCAGCAGCGCGTCGTTGTCCACATGGTGGAAGTGGATGGTGCGCAGCTGGTCGAACGCCGGATGCAGCCGGCGAATCTCGTTGAGCCGGGCGATGAACGGCTCCAGCGACCGGCCCGCCGCCACGGCGCCGGCGAAGTCGCGGGGCCGAAGCTCGTACTTTTCGGAGTCCAAATATTCCTCGCTGCCTTCGTGCAGTGCACGGTCTTCGAACAACTCGAAGCCGGAGTACACGCCCCAGGTCGGACTCAGCGTCGCGGCCAGCACCGCGCGGATCGCGAACATCCCGGGACCGCCGTGCTGCAGGCTGGCATGCAGGATATCGGGGGTGTTGACGAACAGATTCGGCCTGCGGAAGTCGGCGAATTCCGCGATCTGCATGCCGAACTCGGTGATCTCGGCTTTGGCCGTGCGCCAGGTGAAGTAGGTGTAGGACTGGGTGAAGCCCAGCTTGGCCAAGCCGTACTGGCGAGCCGGTGGGGTGAACGCCTCGGACAGGAACAGGGCGTCCGGGTCGATGTTCTTGACGGCGGCGATCAGCCAGAGCCAGAAATCAGGTGGCTTGGTGTGCGGGTTGTCCACCCGAAAGATCTTGACGCCGTGCTCCATCCAGAACTTCACCACCCGCAGCACCTCCGCGTACAGACCGGCCGGGTCGTTGTCGAAGTTCAGCGGATAGATGTCCTGGTACTTCTTCGGCGGGTTCTCGGCGTAGGCGATGGTCCCGTCGGGCAGTTCGGTGAACCACTCCCGGTGCCCGGTGGCCCAGGGGTGATCCGGCGCGCACTGCAGCGCCAGATCGAGTGCGACTTCCAGATGCAGCCGCCGTGCTGCGGCGACGAACGCGTCGAAGTCGTCGATGTCACCCAGCTGCGGATGCACCGCGTCGTGGCCGCCCTCGGCACTGCCGATGGCCCACGGCGAGCCGACGTCGCCGGGTTCGGCGGTCGCGGAGTTGTTGCGGCCCTTGCGATGGACCCGGCCGATGGGATGGACCGGCGGCAGGTACACCACGTCGAAACCCATCTCGGCGATCCGGGGCAGGGCCGCCGCCGCGGTGGCGAACGTGCCGTGCACCGGCCGGCCGTCGGAATCCCAGCCGCCGGTGGAGCGGGGAAACATCTCGTACCACGCACCGCTGCGCGCCCGCGGCCGGTCCACCCACACCTGGTGCTCGGCGCTGGGGGTGACCAGCTCCCGCAGCGGGTGGCGGGCCAGCAGCTCGTCCAGTTCTGCCGACAGTGCCGGCGCGGCCCGGCGCAGCGGATCGCCCGGCGCGCGCAGCGCCGCGGCGGCCGCCAGCACGGGTTCGCGCAGACCCGCCGGAATCCCGGCCGCGGCCCGGTCCAGCAGCTCGGCGCCGATCAGCAGGTCATTGGAGAGCTCGGCCGCACCCTGGCCGGCGTCCAGCTTGGCCGTCACCGCCTCGCGCCAGCTCTGCAGCGGATTGCCCCAGCCTTCGACCCGGAACGCCCACAAGCCGACGGCGTCGGGACAAAACGCACCGTGGAACACAAAGGCGTCGAAACCGGTGTGCATGGGCAGGCGCAGCGCCGAGCCGGGCGACGCGGCCGACGCGACGGCCCCGGGCAGCGGATAGCGCCGCCCCAGGTGGCGCACCACCAATGTCGCTGCGACGGCCTCATGGCCTTCTCGCCAGACCGTGGCCTTGACCGGCACGGTCTCGCCGACCACGGCCTTGGCCGGGTAGCGGCCGCACGAGACGACCGGAGCGACATCGTCGACCTCGACTCGGCCAGCCACCGCACTCCGTTCGTCGTCGGGCTCTCAGCGCCCACGGTAGCCGTCGCCCGGGTGGGCTGGCATTACGCAACATGTTCGCAACCGAATTGTCGAGTCTGGGGGGCAGTCCCAGAGTGGTGTCGCCGGTAGTGTGGTCAAGCGTGAAGGCCCTCCGCCGGTTCACCGTTCGCGCCCACCTGCCCGAGAGGCTGCTGGCGCTTGAGCAGTTGTCGATGAACCTGCGCTGGTCCTGGGAGCAACCGACCCAGGAGCTGTTCGCCGCCATCGATCCCGAACTGTGGGACGGGTGCGGGCGTGACCCGGTGGCGTTGTTGGGCGCGGTGAGCCCGGGGCGTCTGGAGGCGCTGGCCGGCGATCACGGATTCACCTCGCGGCTCGACGCGTTGTCTGCCGACCTCACCGCGTACCTGACCAAACCCCGGTGGTATCAGCACCGCCAGGACGACGGCGCCGCGCTGCCGACGGCGATCGCCTACTTCTCCATGGAGTTCGGCGTCGCCGAGGCGCTGCCGAACTACTCGGGCGGGCTGGGAATCCTGGCCGGTGACCACCTGAAGTCGGCATCGGATCTGGGTGTGCCGTTGATCGCGGTCGGGCTCTACTACCGCTCCGGCTATTTCCGTCAGGCGCTGACCGCCGACGGCTGGCAACGCGAGACCTATCCCGCGCTGGACCCGCAGGGCCTGCCGTTGCGGCTGCTCGTCGAGGCCGACGGCACACCGGTGCTGATCGCGGTGGCCCTGCCCGGTGCCGGCCGGTTGCGGGCCAGGGTGTGGGTGGCCCAGGTCGGCCGAGTGCCGTTGTTGCTGCTGGATTCCGACATCGGGGAGAACCCGCATCAGCTGCGGGGGATCACCGATCGGTTGTACGGCGGCGACCAGGAGCACCGAATCCGCCAGGAGATCCTGGCCGGGGTCGGCGGGGTGCGGGCGATCCGGGAGTTCACCCGGCTGCAGGGCATGCCCGCCCCCGAGGTGTTCCACATGAACGAGGGCCATGCCGGTTTTTTGGGCGTGGAGCGCATCCGCGAGCTGATCGCCGAGCAGGGCCTGGATTTCGACACCGCTCTGGCCGTGGTGCGCTCGGCGACGGTGTTCACCACCCACACCCCGGTTCCGGCCGGCATCGACCGGTTCCCCACGGAGATGGTGCGCCGCTACTTCGACGACGGCGGTCAGGCCCTGGTCCCCGGGGTGCCCACCGAGCGGGTGATGGAACTGGGCGTCGAACACGATCCGGCCACGTTCAACATGGCCCATATGGGCCTGCGCCTGGCGCAGCGGGCCAACGGTGTCTCCCGGCTGCACGGCCGGGTGAGCCGGTCCATGTTCAACGACCTGTGGCCGGGTTTCGACGCCGACGAGGTGCCGATCGGCTCGATCACCAACGGGGTGCACGCGCCGAGTTGGGCGGCGCCGCCGTGGCTGCAGCTGAGCCGCGACGTGGCCGCGGACTCCACCGCCTCGCCCGCGGCCTGGCAGCGCATTGCGCAGGTCGACCCGGTGGCGTTGTGGGCGATCCGTTCGCAACTACGCGCCCTGCTGGTCGATGAGGTCCGGTTGCGGCTGTTGCAGTCCGGGCTGCAGCGCGGCTCCTCGGAGGCCGAACTGGGCTGGATCGCCACGGCGTTCGACCCCGACGTGCTGACCATCGGGTTCGCCCGCCGGGTGCCGACCTACAAGCGGTTGACGCTGATGCTGCGCGATCCCGAGCGGTTGGAGCACCTGCTGCTCGACGAGCAGCACCCGGTCCAGTTGATCGTCGCCGGCAAATCCCATCCGGCCGACGAAGGCGGCAAGGAGCTGATCCAGCAGGTGGTGCGGTTCGCCGACCGTCCGGAGGTGCGGCACCGGATTGCCTTCCTGCCCGACTACGACATGTCAATGGCGCGGCGGCTGTACTCCGGATGCGATGTCTGGCTGAACAATCCGCTGCGACCGCTGGAGGCCTGCGGCACCTCGGGGATGAAGAGCGCGCTCAACGGCGGCCTGAACCTGTCGATCCGCGACGGCTGGTGGGACGAGTGGTTCGACGGGGAGAACGGCTGGGCGATCCCCACCGCCGACGGCGTCGCCGACGAGAATCGCCGTGACGATCTGGAAGCCGCGGCGCTCTACGATCTGCTGGCCACCTCGGTGGTGCCCAAGTTTTACGACCGCGACGAGCGCGGCGTGCCACCGCGCTGGATCGAGATGGTGCACCACACCCTGCAGACGCTGGGGCCCAAAGTGTTGGCGTCGCGCATGGTGCACGACTACGTGGAGCAGTGTTACGCGCCGGCGGCACTGTCGTCGCGGCGCACCTGCGAGCCGATTGACGGCGTGCCCTACGGGGCGGCGCGTCAACTGGCCGACTACCGGCGCCGAGCGGAGGCGGCCTGGCCGCACATCCAGATCACCGACGTCGACAGCACCGGCTTGCCCGATGCGCCCTGGCTCGGTTCGGAATTGACGCTGACGGCCTCGGTGCGCCTGGCCGGTCTGCGGCCCGACGAGGTGGTGGTGCAGGCGGTGCTGGGCCGGGTGGATTCCAGTGACAGCCTGCTGGATCCGGTCAAAGTGGCGATGTCGCACTCGCATACCGACGCCGACGGAACCGAGGTGTTCTCCACCACCAGCCGGCTGCCGGTGGCCGGGGCGGTGGGCTACACGGTGCGGGTGTTGCCCAGCCACCCGCTGCTGTCCGGCGATGCCGAACTGGGGCTGGTCACGCTGGCCTGAGCGCGCCAACCCGACCGCGAGCAGGCAGAATCGCACGCCCGACGCACGTCGGGTGCGATTCTGCGTCTGCTCGCCGAAGGGCTTGCTAGGGGAAGCGGCCCAGGCAGTGATCGAAATCGCCGAGCACACCGGTGCGGTAGGCGTCGATGCGGGAGAAACCGGCCGGTACCGACTCGCCGTTGACGTCGCCGGCCGCCAGTCCGTTGGTCAACAACCCGGCGACGGCTTCGTCGAGGTCTCCGGCGGTCAACGCGATCCGGCCTCCGTTGGAGGTGGTGACGCCCTGGGACAGCAGGGTGGTGGCCACTCCCGTGAGACACGCGGTGCGCAGCGCGGCGGCGGCATTGTCGAGCACCAGCCCGCCGTGTTCGATCTGGACCCGCTGCAGGTAGCGCGAGATCAACACCGAATAGGCGGGGTTGTCGCCGGACAGCGTCGCCAGCTTCTGATCCTTGCTGGGAGTGCCCATGGCCTCCAGCGCCGGCAGGTCGATCGCAATGGTGTTGGTTGCCGGGCAGTACGAGGCCGGCGGGCTCGGGCGCGCATCGGGGCAGGTCGATGCGGCCGCCGCGTCGAAGGTCAGCTCGGGCGGCTGGGCCGGTGTGAAGGCCGTGTTCATCGCGTCGACGACCAGTCGCACCGAGTCCTCGCTGACCGGCACTTCGCCGGTTTCGTTCTGTTGCAGCTGAACAGGCAGTTCGCCACGACGCTGCTCGATCTCCTTGGCGTCGATGCCCGCACACGAATCGGCGCCGTCGGTGAACCCGAACTGAAAAGCCGAGATCCGCTCGAAAGCCGAGCCGTGCTCGTTGTTGCCGATCGTCTCGCCGGGATTGAGCAACGGATCGCGCAGCGCGAGCATCGCGGCCAACACGCCGTTGAGCCCGTCGCCGGTGCTCAACGTGAAGCGGGGGGAGTCGCCCTGGGCCACCCACCGCAGATAGACCCCGGCCAGGCAATCGGCCTGCTGCTCGGCCACCAGGGTCGGGGTTTGGCGCCGTTTGGTGATCCCGGCCGTCCGGGCGATCGCGTGGCCGTACTCGTGGGCCAGCACCATGGAGATGGCCATGTCGCCGTAGGCGCTGCGCAGCGCGGGCAGCAGCAGCCGGCGATCCCAGCCGATGGTGTTGTCCAGGTAGCAGTAGGCGGCGTTGACCAGCAGGAAAGTCCGGTTACCGCAGAACTTTCCGCGTGGCTGCCCCGGATCCCACGACACCAGCGCCTTGGCGGACCGGAAATCGCCGTCGAAGGTGTTGGGGTAGGTGATGGTCCAGAACGCCTCGAGGTCGCTGACCGACTGGGCGGCCAGCGAATCGATGCGCCCGCCGTCGGTTCCCTGGACCTCCCGAGTGGGCGGCGGGGCGTCGGGGCGCAGACCGGTGGGGCCGTCGACGGCCTCCAGTCCCCCCACCCGGAACGGGTCGGCGAAGATCGACACCGGTGACCCGTCGATCATTCGGGCGCAGCCGCTCAGCAACAGCACCAGCGTGCAGGCGGTGACGAGAACCCGGCGGTTCAGCGAGCCTCGACGAAGGAGAGGCGAAGCTGGGGCCGCCGCATCAACACGGCGGTTCAGCGAGCCTCGACGAAGGAGAGGCGAAGCTGGGGCCGCCGCATCAACACGGTGCCGAAGGGGGGCTTGGCGCATGGGGTATCACGATAGTGCGCCTAATCGCCGCGCAGCCGTTGCAGCGCCAGTCGCACCTTGCCGGCATCGGTGGTGGCCCAGAACGGTGGCAGCGAGGCCCGCAGGTAGCCGGCGTAGCGGGCGGTGGCCATCCGGGAGTCCAGCACCGCCACCACGCCGCGGTCGTCGATCCCGCGCAGCAGCCGGCCGGCGCCCTGGGCCAGCAGCAGTGCGGCGTGGTTGGCGGCCACCGCCATGAAGCCGTTGCCGCCGTGCGCGGTGATCGCGCGCTGGCGGGCCGTCAACAGGGGGTCATCGGGCCGCGGGAACGGGATGCGGTCGATGAGCACCAGCGACAGCGACGGTCCGGGCACATCGACGCCCTGCCACAGCGTCAGCGTGCCGAACAGCGATGTCTCGGGGTCCTCGGCGAACTGTTCGACCAGCGCGCCGGTGGTGTCGTCGCCCTGGCACAGCACCGGGGTGTCCAGGCGCTCGCGCATCGCCTCGGCGGCGGCCTTAGCGGCCCGCATCGAGGAGAACAATCCCAGGGTCCGGCCGCCGGCCGCGGTGATCAGCGCGGTGATCTCCTCGAGCTGCTGGTCGTTTCCGGTGCCGTCGCGCCCCGGTGGCGGCAGATGGGCGGCGACGTAGAGGATGCCCGCCTTGGCGTGGTCGAACGGGGAGCCCACATCCAGGCCGCGCCAGCGCGCCGCCTGAGCCTCGGCGCCGCGCCGCAGACCCCAGTCCCCGGCCATCGCGTCGAAGGACCCCCCGACCGTCAGCGTCGCCGACGTCAACACCGTCGTCGCCCGGGCGAACAACCGCTCGCGCAGCAGGCCCGCCACCGACAGCGGCGCCACCCGCAACACCGCGCGCACCGAGCCGCGGTTGTCCTCATGGCTGAGCCAGACCACGTCGTAGCGGTCGGGAATGGGCGGCTCGAACGAGGTCAGGATCCGGGCGGCGGTATCGGAGATCTCGGTCAGCGCCGCGACGGATTCCTTGCGGGCGGCGGCGGCTTTGGGATCGGCGGGGGAGGTGTCGATGGCCGCGCGGGCCGCACCGGCCGCATCCCGCAGCGCGGCCAGATAGGTGGCCAGCTCCTCGTCGAGATGATCCATCCGCCCGGGTGTGGCGTCGTGGATCGCCGAGCCGAACGTCAGCGATGCGGCGTCGAGGCGCTGGACCAGTTCGGGGGAGACCAGCCGCGCCACCCGGCGCACCGCGACGCTGAGCAGGGTGGCGCTGAGCTCGGCGGTGGCCACCGATGTCACCCGGTCGGCGAGTTCGTGTGCCTCGTCGATCACCAGCAGGTTGTGTTCGGGCAGCACCGTGGTGTCGGAGATGGCGTCGATGGCCAGCAGCGCGTGGTTGGTGACGACGACGTCGGCCTGGGCAGCGACCGCTCGGGCCCGCTCGGCGAAGCAGTCGGTGCCGTATTGGCAGCGCACCGCACCCACGCACTCGCGTGCGGAGACGCTGACCTGCGACCAGGACCGTTCCGGTACACCGGGTTTGAGGTCGTCGCGGTCACCGGTGTCGGTGTCTTCGGCCCACGCGGTGAGCCGCTGCACATCGCGGCCCAGGGCGCTTGCCGCCAACGGATCGAACAGTTCGGCCTGCGGACCCTCGTCCGACTCCTCGGCGATGCCGGTGTGGATTTTGTTCAGGCACAGGTAATTCCGCCGGCCTTTGAGCAGCGCGAAGCTGGGCCGCCGCGGCAGCACCTTCTCCAGCGCGCCGGCCAGTCGCGGCAGGTCCCTGTCGACGAGCTGGCGCTGCAGCGCGATGGTCGCCGTGGACACCACGACCGGGCTCTCGTCGGCCAGGGCCCGGGCGATCGCCGGAACCAGGTAGGCCAGTGACTTGCCGGTGCCGGTGCCGGCCTGCACAGCCAGGTGCTCGCCGGTCTCGAAGGAGCGCGCCACCGCCTCGGCCATCTGCACCTGGCCCTGGCGTTCGCTGCCGCCGAGTGCGGCCACCGCGGCGGCGAGCAGCTCGGTTACGGACGGGTAAGCCATGGTGTGCACACGGTAGCCCGCCGGACCTCACGGTCGATCCCGCCGGTCTCACCTACCCTGAGGTGATGAGCGGCCGATTGCCGGGCGGTGCGGTTCATCGACTTCCCGCAGACCTGCGGGAGGGCCTGCTGGAGTGCCCCGCCGCGGTGACGGCCTGGCTCGACATCACCCCGTTGGCGCGCAACGAGTTCATCTGCTGGGTCGAAGACGCCAAGCAGCAGGCGACTCGGGAGCGCCGTATCCGCCGCACCCGGGAGGAACTCGAGGAGGGCAAGCGGCGGCCCTGTTGTTGGCCCGGCTGCAAGCACCGGGAACGCAACGGCAGCTAGCACCGCCGGCGGTCAGTCGCCGCCGGCCACCACCCGCGTCGGGATGGCCGGTTCACCAGCGCCGAGCTTGCGTCCTTCCCACGGCAGGCCGTGCAGCCCGGATGCCACGCGCTCGCGCGCCGCGGCCAGTGCCGCCGGACCGGTCTCGGTCACCACGTCACCGCCGCGTACCAGCGGGACCGTCAACCGCCGGGCCGGTGCATCCGCGGCGGGCGGGCGCCCGGCCGGGTAGACGACCTCCTCGACGACGGTGCCGTTGCGCGCCAGGCGCATCGCCTGTTTGCGTCCGCCCTGTGACTGCTTGCCGGCGCTGAGTTTGCCAACGGGTCTGTCGTCGACCTCGACCAGTTTGTAGACGAAGCCGGCGGCCGGCACGCCCGACCCGGTCACCAGGGCGGTGCCGACGCCGTAGCTGTCCACCGGCGCGGCTCGCAGCGCCGCGATGGCGTACTCGTCGAGGTCGCCGGAGACCACGATCTTGGTTGCGGTGGCGCCCAATCGGTCCAGCTGGTAGCGCACCTGATGGGCCAGCACCGCCAGCTCTCCGGAGTCGATCCGGACCGCACCGAGGTCCGGCCCGGCCGCCGCCACGGCGTTGGCGACCCCGGTCGTGACGTCATAGGTGTCCACCAGCAGCGTGGTGCCGACGCCCTGCGCGGCCACCTGGGACCGGAACGCTTCGAGCTCGCCGTCGGCTCCGGTGTGCAGCAGGGTGAAGGCGTGGGCGCTGGTGCCCAGCACCGGCACCCCGAAGCGGCGGTGCGCCTCCAGGTTGGAGGTCCCGGCGAAACCCGCCAGGTAGGCCGCGCGTGCGGCGGCGACGGCGGCCTGCTCGTGGGTGCGGCGCGAACCCATCTCGATCAGCGGCCGGCCGTCGGCGGCGTGCACCATGCGGGCCGCCGCCGAGGCGATCGCGGTGTCGTGGTTGAAGATCGACAGGACCAGCGTCTCCAGCACGACGCACTCGGCGAAACTGCCCTGCACGGTGAGCACCGGCGAGCCGGCGAAGTGCAGCTCACCTTCGGGATAGCCGTCGATGTCGCCGCGGAAGCGGAAATCGGCCAGGTACTGCAGCGTCGAGGGATCCAGGAATTCCGAGAGCAGATTCAGCGCGGCATCGTCGAAGGAGAAGTCCAGCACAGCCTGCACAAACCGGTCAGTGCCGGCGACCACCCCGTAGCGACGTGTCTCGGGCAGTCGGCGGGTGAACATCTCGAAGGCGGCCCGCCGGGTGGCGGTACCGTCGCGCAGCGCCGCGGCGAGCATGGTCAGCTCGTACTTGTCGGTGAGCAGCCCGCTGCACCGGGCCGAGGAGTCCACCTGCCAACCGTATCGACTGGACCGCACCCCGGCTCGGCTCGGTATCCTGACCGGTATGGCCACGTCAGCACCGACGTCTGCCCCGGTGAAACCGCAGGGCACCGGAGAGCGGCGCGCCGACCCGGTCGAGGGGACGGCGTCCCCGTGGGTGACCATCGTCTGGGACGACCCGGTCAACCTGATGACGTATGTGACCTACATCTTCCAAAAGCTGTTCGGTTACAGCGAGCAGCACGCGACCAAGCTGATGTTGCAGGTGCACAACGAGGGCAAGGCCGTGGTGTCGGCGGGCAGCCGGGAGTCGATGGAGGTCGACGTGTCCAAACTGCATGCCGCCGGACTGTGGGCGACCATGCAGCAGGACCGCTGAGACTCGATCGGAAGGGAACCGGGACGTCACCGTGCGAAATTGGAAGCGGGTCGAAACCGCCGACGGGCCCCGCTTCCGTTCTGCGCTGGCCCTGCACGAGGCCGGGCTGCTGCGCAACCTGATCGGCTCGGTTCTGGGCATGCTCGACGCACGGGAGTCCGGTTCCCCGCCAGACGAACTCGAGCAGATCACCGGGATACGAACCGGCAACACCCGCCCACCGGCAGACGCCACCACGCGCCGGCTGCTGCCGGACTTCTACCGCCCGCAAGGCGACGGGCAGGACCCCGCGGTCGACGCCGACAGCCTGAACGCGGCGCTGCGCAGCCTGCACGAGCCGCAGATCATCGACGCCAAACGCGCCGCGGCACAACAGGTGCTGGACACCATTCCCGAACAGGGCGGCCGCTTGGAGTTGACCGAAGACCAGGCGAACGCGTGGATCGCCGCCGTCAACGACGTGCGGCTCGCGCTGGGCACCGTGCTCAAGATCGGTCCCGACGGCCCCGAGCAGTTGCCTGCCGGCGATGTGGCGGCCGCGCAGCTCAACGTCTACCAGTGGCTCACCGTGCTGCAGGAATTCCTGGTAGTCGCACTGATGGGAAGGCCCAGACGATGACGCGCATGGGTTCGATCACCGATGTCGCCGGCATCCGGGTGGGCCACCACCACCGGATCGACGACGGTGCGACGCTCGGAAGCGGATGGGCCACCGGTGTCACCGTGGTCCTGGCGCCGCCCGGCACCGGCGGCGCGGTCGACGGCCGGGGCGGGGCACCCGGTACCCGCGAGACCGACTTGCTGGACCCGGCCAACAGCGTGCGCTGGGTGGACGCCGTCGTGCTCGCCGGGGGCAGCGCCTACGGGCTGGCGGCCGCAGACGGCGTGATGACCTGGCTGGAAGAACAGGGCCGTGGCGTGGCGCTGGACGGCGGTGTGGTGCCGATCGTGCCGGCCGCGGTCATCTTCGACCTCCCGGTCGGCGGCTGGGATCGGCGCCCCACCGCGGAATTCGGCTACGCCGCCGTGGCCGCGGCCGCCGGCCCCGAGGGCGGCCTGCCGGCGGTGGGCAGTGTCGGAGCCGGAGCCGGTGCCCGGGCCGGGGTCTTCAAAGGCGGTGTGGGGACAGCCTCGACGACGTTGGAGCTCGGCGAGCAGGTGGTCACCGTGGGCGCGATCGTGGTGGTTAACCCCACCGGTGAAGTGATCGACGCGACCACCGGGCTGCCCTGGTCGGCGTCGCTCATCGAGGAGTTCGGGCTGACGGCGCCGCCGTCGGAGCAACTGGCGATCCTGGCGGGTCTGGAGCCCAAATCCCTGACGCTCAACACCACCATCGCCGTGGTGGCCACCGATGCGGTGCTGAGTCCGGCCGGTTGCCGCCGGATGGCCGTCGCCGCTCAAGACGGGCTGGCCCGCACCATCCGGCCCTCGCACACCCCGGTGGACGGGGACACCGTGTTCGCGCTGTCGACCGGGACCGTGGAGGTGGCGCCGCTGCCGGGGACGCCGGACGCCCTGTCTCCGGAGACCGGCCTGATCACCGAGGTCGGCGCCGCCGCGGCGGACTGTCTGGCCCGAGCGGTGCTCGGTGGGCTGCTGTCGGCCGATCCGGTGGCCGGTATCCCGACCTACCGCGCCACGGTGCCGGGCGCCTTCGCGGAGCGGCCCGGCGACCGCTTGGGCAGCGCCCGGATGGGTGAGCAGTGAGCTCCCGCGGTAAGACGGCACCTGCGCCGCAGCCGGCCGACAAGCCCGTCTGGCGCACCGGCGGGGCCACCATCCTCACATTCGTCGGCCTGCTCTACCTTGTCGAAGCCGTCGATCAGGCGGGCGGTCACCGGCTGGACCGCAACGGCATCCGTCCGTTGGAGACCGACGGCCTGTGGGGGGTGCTGTTCGCCCCGCTGCTGCACGCGAACTGGGCGCACCTGCTGGCCAACACCGGTCCGGCGCTGGTGCTGGGTTTCCTGCTGACGCTGACCGGGCTGTCCCGGTTTGTGCTGGCCACCGCGATCGTGTGGATCGTCGGCGGTCTGGGCACCTGGCTGATCGGCAACGTCGGATCCTCCTGCGGGCCCACCGACCACATCGGCGCCTCCGGGCTGATCTTCGGCTGGCTGGCCTTCCTGCTGGTGTTCGGCTGGTTC
>NZ_JRMK01000115.1:0-12778 GCF_000972925.1 Mycobacterium sp. UM_Kg1
TTTCACACCGAGGAACGGCGCCCCCACCGCCACCAGCAGCGCCACCACCGCAAGCCCGATCGGCACCGCGTGGCGGGCCACGAACGTGGTGGACCGATACCAGAACCCCTGCTCAACCGGCCGGGCGACGGGCGCCGGCCGGCGCAGCAGCCGGCGAATGGGTCGGCGCAGGTCCAGCGCATCGAGCCGGGTGCCCAGCAGCGCGATCGCCGCGGGGGTGATCACGATGGCGGCGATCGCCACGAACGCCACGGTCGCCACTCCGGCGTAGGCGAACGATTTGAGGAAGTACATCGGGAACAACGCCATGGCGGCCATCGACAGCGCCACGGTGATCGCCGAGAACAGCACGGTGCGGCCGGCGGTGGTCATGGTGCGGATCAGTGCGCGATCCGGTGCGACGCCCTCGGCCAGTTCGTCGCGGTAGCGGCTGATGATCAGCAGCGTGTAGTCGATCGCCAGCGCCAAACCCATCGCCGTGGTGAGGTTCATCGCGAAGATCGACACATCGGTGCTCAGCGAGATCAGCCGCAGCACCGCCATCGATCCCACGATCGCCAGCCCGCCGAGTGCCACCGGCAACGCCGCGGTCAACAGGCCCCCGAAAACCCACACCAGCACCGCGAAGCTCAACGGGATCGCGATCGATTCCATCAGCAGCAGGTCATGCTGATTCTGGTGATTGATCTGCGCGTAGACCATCGCGCCGCCGCCGGCACGAACGCTGACCCCGTCCCGGTCGTGGGCGACCTGGTCGGCCAGGGTGCGGGCGTACTTCTGGGCGTCGTTCTCGCCGCCGCGCAGATTGGCCACGATCATGCCGGCCGAACCGTCGGTGCTGATCAGCCGGGCGGCGGCCGACGGTGCATCGGTCCAGGGCGAGGTGACGTTGAAGACATGCGGCGACTCCCGCAGTTCGGCGGCGATCTCGGTGCCCACCGCGCGGACCTGCTCGCTGTGAACTCCCTGCGGGGAACTCACCAGGATCAGCAGTTGCTGGTCACTCTGGCCGAACTTGGCGGTCAGCAACGCGGTGGCCTGCGCAGACTCCGAACCCGGATCTTGGAACCCGCCCGCGGACAGGCTGTCGGCCACGGGGATTCCGAACACCGCGGCCGCGACCATCACCAGCCCGGCCAAGGCCAGAACACGACGTGGAGCGGCGAGGGCCAGCAGGGCTATTCGGTGCAGCAACCACGTGACCTTTCGCCGGGCCGGTCAACCGGAGATGCCGGCGCACCCCCACCGACAACATACGTAGTGGACGGTCTGAGCGTTCAACATTTGCCGGCTATCGGTCAAGATCGGCCGGGTACTGCGGGCGGTTGAACCGGGGCGTCGGCGGTGCCGTGACTTCGGCATGGACAACACACCGACCGTAGCCGCCGTCGCGGTGGAATTCCCTTCGCACCAACACCGTCAGGGGGAGGTGATGGCCGCCCTGTCGGACTTCGCCAGCCCGGACTTCCAGCGGTTCGCCACGCACAGTGGCGTCGCCACCCGGCAGTTGGCGCTGCCGCTGGGGCGCTATTCCAAGCTCAGCGGCTTCACCGAGGCCAACGACGAATACCTCGACATCGCACTCGAGCTCAGTGAGCGGGCGCTGCTGGCGGCGCTGGACCGCGCCGGCATCGCCCCCGCCGACGTCGATGTGGTGTTCTCCACGACGGTGACCGGATTATCGGTTCCCTCCCTGGAGGGGCGGCTGGTCAACCGGATCGGTCTTCGCTCCGACGTCAAACGAGTCCCGCTGTTCGGGCTGGGCTGCGTCGCCGGCGCGGCCGGCCTGGCCCGGGTCCACGACTACCTGCGTGCCTTTCCCGACCAGGTGGCGGCCCTGGTCGCCGTCGAACTGTGCTCGCTGACGGTGCAGCGCCAAGACCATTCCGTGGCAAACCTGGTTGCCGCCAGCCTGTTCGGCGACGGGGCCGCGGCGGTCATCGCGACCGGAGCCAGACGTGCCGGGCGCGGACCGCGGCTGGTGGCGACCCAGTCTCAGACTTACCCCGACACCGACGACATCCTGGGATGGAAGATCGGAAGTGAGGGCTTCAGCATCGTCTTGGGGGTGGAGATCGCCTCGGTCGTCGAAAAATACCTCGGGGAGAACGTCCGCGAATTCCTGGCGAACCACGGTCTGGTCAGCGACGATATCTCGACATGGATCGTGCATGCCGCCGGACCCAAGGTGATCGATGCGGTCGAGAATCTGCTGCATCTGGGTCCGGACGCCTTGACGCGTACCCGAAAGTCGCTGCACGACCACGGGAATCTGTCCTCGGTGTCCGTCCTGGACATCCTCGACGGCATCGAGTCCGACCCGCCGCCGCCGGGCTCTCGCGGACTGATGATCGCGATGGGGCCGGGCTTTTCGGCCGAACTCGTGCTGCTGGAGTGGTGACATGTACTACCTGTTGATTCTGGCGGTCGGGCTGGAGCGCCTGGTGGAACTGGCGGTGGCCAAGAACCACGCACGGTGGGCATTCGCCAACGGCGGCAAAGAATTCGGGAACCGGCACTATCCGGTGATGGTCGGCATCCATACGGCGCTGTTGCTCAGTTGTGTCGCCGAGGTGGCGCTGCTGCACCGGCCCTTCTTCCCCTGGCTGGGCTGGCCGATGTTCGCGGTGGCCGCCCTGAGCCAGGGACTGCGCTGGTGGTGCGTGACCACGCTCGGCCGGCGCTGGAACACCCGGGTGATCGTCATGCCCGGCAGCCCGTTGGTGCATGGCGGCCCGTACCGCTGGATCCGGCACCCCAACTATGTTGCCGTGGTAGTCGAGGGCCTGGCACTACCGTTGATCCATACCGCGTGGCTGACC
Source organism: Mycobacterium sp. UM_Kg1 (assembly GCF_000972925.1). NCBI lineage: Bacteria > Bacillati > Actinomycetota > Actinomycetes > Mycobacteriales > Mycobacteriaceae > Mycobacterium > Mycobacterium sp. UM_Kg1. The sequence continues at coordinate 2,823 of NZ_JRMK01000115.1, forward strand.
GCGCTCTGGTTCGGCCTGGCAAACGCCGCGGTGTTGTTGGAGCGGATTCGGGTGGAGAACGTGGCATTGGGGTATCGATGACCGGCTTCGACACCGACCTGCTGATCGTCGGCGGCGGGCCGGGTGGACTTGCCGCAGCGCTGTGCGCCCGCCAGCGGGGACTTTCGGTGATCGTCGCCGATCCTCGGGCCAGCCCCATCGACAAGGCCTGCGGGGAGGGATTGATGCCGGGCGGGCTGGAGGTGCTCACCTCGCTCGGGGTGGATCCAGAAGGGATGCCTCTGCGCGGCATCACCTACCTCGACGGGCAGCGACGGGCCGAGGCCCCGTTCCGCAACGGTCCGGGCCGCGGCGTGCGCCGCACCACGCTGCACGCTGCGCTGACCGATCAGGCCAAGTGCCGCGACGTCGACTGGATCAGCGCCCGCATCGGCGACGTCGTTCAAGACGCCACGGGAGTCACCGCGGGCGGCGTCCGAGCCCGGTGGCTGATCGCCGCCGACGGACTGCACTCCACCGTGCGCCGCGCCGTCGGGATCTCCTGTAGCGCCGGCACGCCCCGGCGCTACGGACTGCGGTGGCACTACCGGGTTCCGGCGTGGTCGGAATCCGTCGAGGTGTACTGGTCACGCTGGGGAGAGGCCTACGTGACGCCGGTCGATCCCGACTTGGTGGGGGTGGCCGTATTGTCGGCGCACCGCCCCCAGCTGGACTGGTTTCCGCGCCTGGCGGCCCGCCTCGGTGCTGCCCCGCACGGCCCCGCCCGGGGCTGCGGTCCGATGCGGCAAGTGGTTTCGCGCCGGGTCGCCGGCCGGGTACTGCTGGTCGGCGACGCGGCCGGCTATGAGGATGCGCTCACCGGCGAGGGCATCAGCCTGGCCGTCAAGCAGGCCGCCGCGGCAATCGCCGCGATCATCGACGACCGCCCGGATGCTTACGAGCACTCCTGGCGCTCGATCACCCGCCGGTATCGCCTGCTCACCCGGGGGCTGGTGCTGGCCGGTGCATGGCAGCCGGCCCGACGGGCATTGGTTCCCGCATGTTGCGCACTGCCGAGCGTGTTCGACCGCGCGGTGCACCTGCTGGCCCACTGAGGGCCCGCTGCACCGCGGCCAGCACCCGCAGCGTCGACCCCCGAGAACCGACCGTGATGCGCACCGCACCGTCTGGATAACCGCGGACCCGCAGACCGCTGCCGCTCAAGGCCTCGCTCCAGGACCGCTCCGTGGCCGGCAGGTACACGAAGTTGGCGTGGGAATCGGTGGTGCGGGCGCCTGCTGCGTGCAACCGGGCCCGCAGATAGCTGCGCTCGGCGACGATCCGGGCGATGCGCTGCTCCAACTGCGCTGCGGCCGCATACGACGCGGCCACCGCCTCGGTGCATCCGGCGCCGGTGCCGAACGGCAGCTGCGTCGCCCACAGCAGGCCGGCCGGCGCCGGCGCCGCCAGCGCGTAGCCGATCCGGAGCCCGGCCAGACCGTAGGCCTTGGAGAAGGTCCGCAACACGACCACATTCGGAAACCGCGCGATGAGACGCGGCACGTCGATGCGCAGGCCGGGGGAGACGAATTCGATGTACGCCTCGTCGAGCACCACGATGGTGTCGGCGGGCACGTTCGCCACCAGCCGTTCGACCTCGGCGACGGGCTCCAAGGTGCCGGTCGGATTGTGCGGCCGGCACACCACGACCATCCGCGCCTGCTGGGCGGCGTGTGCCATGGCGAGCAGGTCATGATGGCCGTCGCCGTCGAGCGGAATGTCGACCACGTCCAGACCGGCCATGCGCGCAAACGCGGGAAACCCGTCAAATGTCGGCGTGCTCAACACGATTCGCTCGCCGGGGGCCGCGAACGTCTGAAACACCCGCAGGGCCAGCCCGGACGCTCCGGAACCGATGGCCACGTTCTCCTCGCCCACCCGCGCGTGGTCGGCGATCAGGCGGCGCAGCCGCAAGGGCAGAAAGTCCGGATAGCGGTTGGCCGCGCCCATGCGGTCGACCAGTGCCGCCCGCACCGCCGGCAGCGGCGGCAGCGGGCTCTCGTTGAGCGCCAACGCGAAAGGGTCGACGGCTGACGGGCCCGCGTCGTCGCAGTGCGCGATCAATGAATCCGCGTGCGCCGCCGACGTCATCGTGGCGGTCCGCCCCAGCGGATCGCGGCCGCACCGGCGAAATCACCGGCGTGCGCGAAGCCGGCCATCACCACCAGCTCGCCCGGTGACACCCGCCGTTGGGAAATCGCGCGATCGAGGTTGATCGGGATACCGGCGCCGAACAGGTTGCCGTACTGATCGAAGGTGTCCACATGGCGCGCTTCGGGCACTTCGAGGGCTTCGCGCCAATTGCGCAGAAAAACCCGGTTGGGCTGATTGGTGACCAGCAGGCCGATATCGGCGGCGGACACTCCCATGCGGTGACAGACCGCCAGGGCGACCTCGGGCACCTGCCGGTTTCCGCGCGCGAGCACCTTGGTGATCTTGTCGTCGGTGAATCCGATGTAGCCGGCCCCCGGGCCGGGTTGCCACCACTTGCGGTACGGGTCGACGGCGTAGGTCATATCGCCGGCGTACTGCCCGTAGGTTCGGCATTCGACGTCGAGGATCGGCGAGTGATCCGAGCGGGTCACCAGCCCGACAGCTGCGCCGTCGCCGGGCACCGAGGCCTGCGGCTTTCCGCGCACGGCGGGTTGATCGAACACCTGGCCGGCGGCGTTCTGGGCGATGGCGATCAACGCCGTGCGCCCCGCGCCGGCCGCCAGCAGTCGGCGTGCGACGTTGAGGGCCAGGATGAAGGCGGCGCAGCCACCGTTGTGCAGATCCAGCACGGTGGTGGGGTGCATCCCCAATCGGTGGGCGATACCGCCGCCGGCGCCGCAGAACGGGATGTCGGGCAACTGAGTGTGCGTGATCAAGACGTCGACGTTCTCGACGGCGTCGCGGCCGTGGCGCTCGATGATGCCCTGTGCCGCCTGCTCGATCATGTCGGCCGCGGTCTCGTCGGTTGCCACGTGGTGGCGGAACTTGGGTGCACGGAACATCAGGTTGTCGCGCAAGGTATCGGACTCGGCGAACTGCGCGTAGTAGTCGGCGCTGATGGGCTCGCCCGGAAGATAGCTGGAGACGTCGGTCAGGCTGACGGTGGATTCGTTCATGATCGACTCACCGCATCCAGAACGGGGTGATCGGCAGGCCGTTGCGGTGCCGGTATTCGGCGATCGCCTTCAAGTTCTTCAGTTCCAGCAGATGGCCGGCGCCGAACATGTCCCAGAAGTCGCCCACCCACACCGGGCGCTGCGGTGGCGCGGTGTCCGGATAGGGGTTGTGGTCGTAGAACGGGTGGTGGCAATTGGTCCACAGCACAACCGATCCGGGCTTGTTGAGCACGACTTGGGCGTCGATGACGCGCATCAGGTAGATCATCCAGAGATGGTCGGGCTGGTCCCAGGCGCAGTGGTAGTCCACGGTACGGGCTTGCCGGTTGGACACCGTGCGGGTGTAGATCTTGGTCTCCGAACCCAGGCGGTCGTAGGCGAGCCAGAGTCCGGTGTCGTCGGCCGGGGTGAAGCCGCGCAGGCTGTAGGTCCACTCTTCCAAACAGCGGGTGTCGGAAAGGTATTCGAACAGTTCGTCGGGCGGACAGTCGATGTAGTCGTTGACGGTGCAGTAGTCGCCGAAGACCGCGTCGTGCGGGTAGACCGAGTGCATCATCTCCATGATGATCGGGGTGGCGATCTCCCGGGGGCTGGTCTCGACGCGGACCAGGCCGTCGATGGGCCCCGGTGCGCCGGTGTGAACGCTGATATCAGCGAGTGCTGGCAACGACATTGCAGTGATCCTCCTGGTGGGTGGTTACTTCGCCGTTGTGGCGGAGAGCGGTGTCGGGCTTGGCCGAGGGGGCAAGGAACGGGGCGAACGGGGGTATCTCGTCGGCGGCGCACTCGACGCTGATCACCGACGGCCCGTTGCGGTCCAACGCCAGTGCTACCGCCTTCTCGAACGCGCCGGCGTCGGCTGCGTCGACGGCGGTGAGGCCCGGCAACATCGAGGCCAGACCGGCGCCGAGGTGGCTGGGAGTGAAGCGGTTGTAGCTGTAGCGGCCGTCGTAGAAAAGCTGCTCGCGGGTGACGCACATGGCGTGCGCGTTGTTGTTCAACAGCACGAACAGGATCGGAAGGCGGTATTGGACGGCGGTGTGAATCTCCATCCCGTGCATGAAGAACGCGCCGTCTCCGGCGATCACCACGGTGCGCCGGCCGCGGCCCAGTGCCGTGCCGATACCGGCGCCGAAGCTGTAGCCCATGCCGCCCATACCGAGTGCGGCCAGGTAGCGACCGCCGCGGCGCGGCGGCAGGTAGTGGATCGCGGCCGCACCGGTGTTGCCGGCATCGACGACGATGTCGGTGCCGTCGGGCAGCGTGCGGTCCAGCACGGCCATCGCATCCCGATAGCGCACCCCTGGGCCGGTGTAGGGCGGGGGAGTCAGCGCGGTGCGCGGCACCGTCTCGGGTACGCGTAGCCACCGCGGACGCCCGGCGCCGGAGAGTTCCCGGCAGATGGCCCGCAGCGATGTGCGAAGGTCGGCTGTCTGCACGTGTGTGCACGGCAGGTAGGGCGCCGCGGAACCGATCGACAGGGTGCGCACGGCGCTCAGAGCCTCATCGAGGCCGGCGCGGGCGGTCAGCGACAACCGGGTTCCCACCACCAGGCACACCGCGCTGGCGTGCAGGGTCTTGACGACTGACGGGTGGCCCATGACGCCTGCCACGCCCAGTGCTGAGGAGGCTCCCAGACCCGTTGTGCCGGAGACATCCTTGGCGTCCGGGACGCACACCACCCGGGCCCGCAGCAGTGCCCGCAGGTTCTCGAGCTCGGCGCGGGCGTCGTCGCGGGCCACCTGCTCGCCGGCGATGATCGTGACCGGCCCGTGGGCATTGCGCAGCGCCCGCAGGATCGGATGCGGGTCGCCGATGACGCGAAGATCGCCGCCGTGGTAGGTGCCGGAGGTCGGAATCGTGATGATTGCCTGCTGAACATCCTTGGGCAGCAGTAGTACTGCGGGCCCGCCGCTGCGTGCGGCGGCGACCGCGCGAGGTAGGGCAGCCAGGATGTGTTCGGGGTCGGTCACCCGCTCGCAGAAGACCGATACCGCTGAGAACAAGGCGTGCGCGTCGAGCGCGCCGTTGCGGCCGCTGGTGTCTTGAAAACTGCCCCGGCCGTCCAACGTGCTGGGCGCCTGGCCCACCAGCGCCAGCACCGGTACCCGGCTGGCCAGGGATTCACCCAGACCGGCAACAAGGTTCAGTGCGCCGCCGCCCGATGTGGCGGCCACCACGCCGAGTCCCGCGCCGCTGCGGCTGTAGCCATCGGCCATGGTTGCCGCGGAGAACTCATGCTTGGCGAGCACCGCGGTGATACCGGGCAGGAAATACGCTGCGTCGTAAAGGTCTTCGATATTCGCGCCGTCGACGCCGAAGATGTGACCGACTCCCATGGCCGCCAACTGGGCGACGATGTGATCGACCACGGTAGCAATCCTGGACATCTGCCCGCCTAACTCGTGACGATGCCATTGACACGGATTGCGGCGGGCTTTGGTTCAGGAGCCATCGCTTGACGGCTCGGCGCGAGCTACAGCGTGCGCTCCAGCAAGACCTTGCCGTCAACGGCCGAAACCACTTGAACCGAAGCGATTTGATCCGAGGGTGTCGAGATGCTGCCCGCCGGTGTGGCGGTGTGCCCCGGTTCGGCGACCCAGGTCGCCAGCCGGGTCTGGCTGCCGTCGCGTCCCACCACCACCAACGCCAGGGTGTCGTGATGGGCGTTCACCGGTGCCAGGCAGACACAGCTCAAGTCGATGTAGCTGCCCCAGGAGTTGTCGGTGACGACGACCGTGCTGGCCAGCGCCGTCGTGCCGACCTGCGCCATGGGCACCGCATCGTGATGAGGTGACGTGGTGGTGGTGTCGACGCCGATCAGCACACCGATGCCCAGGACGGCCGCCGCGGCAGCCGACGCCGACCACGTCACCAGCCGGGTGCGGCGGCGACGCCGGCGCACCTCGGTGAGCAGAGCCGGCAGCAGAGTGGCCGGGGGCGGTTGCGCGCCACCGGAGGCATCCATCGGGGCCACACCGTCGTCGCCGAGCTGCGAGAGCAGGGCGGGCACGCCGCTGATCTCGGCGACGGCCTCGCGGCACTGCGCGCACCCGGCGAGGTGCGCTTCGAATTCTCGACGATCGGCCGGTGACAACGACCCGAGTACGTAGGCGGCATCCCACAGCGCGTAAGGGTGCTCGCCGTCGGCCGGGGCGAATTCTCGTGGCGTGGTCATCGTGTCACCCCCATCTCCTGCAGGGCGAGTCGTAGAGCCCGCACCGCATAGTGCAGACGTGATTTCACCGTTCCCTCAGCGATCCCGAGGTTCTCGGCGATCTGGCCCGTACTCCATCCACGGTAATAGGAGCGCTCGATCACCGCGCGGTGTTCGTCGGACAGACGGGTCATCGCGTCGCCGATCAGCATCCGGTCCAAGGCGTTGTCCACCTCGTCGCGCGTGGCCTGCTCGGGGGCGGTCGTCTCGTCGAGCGATGCGACGACGTGACGGTGCCGCGCGCTGCGCTGCTCGTCGATGATCATGTTGCGGGCCACGGTGCACAGCCAGGCCCGAGGTGAGCGTTCGGCGTCGCCGATGACTTCCGGGTGTTGCCAGGCACGCAGCAGGGTCTCCTGCACGACGTCTTCGGCGCGGCTGGCGTCGCCGGTCAGGCGCAGTGCGTAGCGCCACAACACCGCGGCGTGCTCCTCGTAGAGCCCGCGTATCAGCGCGGCTTCGTGGTCCGACGGAATACCGGTCCGAGGCAAGCTGATCACCTCCTGCCCAATGACACGGTGTGGGTGCTCATCCGGTTCATGTTGTGGCACCTCAGTCCGGAATCCAGCTCCCGTGAAAGCCGTGCGGCACGCGCCGCGGCAGTCGTACCCGGGCGACCGGCGGGGCGTCGAAGTCCGACGCGTTGAGGATCACCAGGTCGCTGGACTCGCGCACCGGACTGTAGACGTAGCTCAGATACCAGCCGGCCGACTCGTCCCGCTGGCCCGGTAGCGGTGCGAACACCGCCTCATCAGGCGCGCCCGCCATGCCGTTGACGCCGAACCGGTGCACCTGCGCGCTGTCGCGGACCAGGTCGTAGCGGACCAGGCCCTGCGTGCTGACCGCGACGGCGTAGCGGGCGTCGGCGCCGACGCGGCGGTCGTCCACGCGGGGAAACTCGATGTCGCGGTCGTCGAGCTGGACCTCGTGGACCACACCCGCGTCCACGTCGATCGTCCAGCGCCACAGCGCGGCGGTGGTCGCAAAATCGCTGCTGCCGCGCCACAGTTCGGGGGAGCGGACCACATGCAGCACGATCTCGTTGCCGCGCTGCGATTCCACGTCGAACGCGTTGGCGACATGGAAGACGTAGCACGGGTCGATGTCGAACCAGCGGACCGGACCGAACGGGTCATCGCGGCGCAACACGCCGATGCGGGCGCCGTAGGTGTCGTCCCAGCGGTACGGCAGATCACGCTCGATGGGCCCGGTGAGCGCGACCCGCGGGTTGAACACCAACGGCAGGTCCAGGAACACCACATGCTGCGCGGTCAGCGCGAAGTCATGCATCAGGGTCAGGCCGGGGACCTCGATGGGCCGGCGAATCTGCACGGTGCCGTCGGCGCCGGCCCGGTAATAGTTGATGTGCGGCCGGGTCAGATCGCCGTAGCCGAAGAAGTGCAGTTCGCCGGTGGCGGGACAGACTTTGGGGTGCGGGGCCATCGAATCGACCAGTTGGCCGCCGAAGTCGTAGGCACCCACGGTGTCCAACTCGTGGGTGATCTCATAGGGCAACGCAGTGTCCATCAGCGCCAGGGTCTTGCCGGCGTGCTGGATCACGTGCGTGTTGGCCGCGCTGGCCCGCAGATTGCGGCTGCCGTCGTCGTTGAGCAGCGGGACCCGGCGTTCGAAGCTGTCGGTGCGCACCCAGCGGTTGCGATACCAGGCGGCCCGGCCGTTCTCCAGCCGAACCCCGTGCACCATGCCGTCCCCGGTGCACCAGTGCCCGCCCGCGGTACGCGGGTTGGGGCCGTTTCGCAGATACCAGCCGTTCAGTTCGGGCGGAATGCTTCCCTCGACCGTCAGGTCGAAGGCGGTGAGCTCGTCGGGAACCGGGCCGTAGTTGCCGGGCCGGAAGACCGGGAACACCGTTTCCGGCGGCTGCAGGACCGCTACCGGAGCCGCGGAATCCCGCTGATCCGCCACGCTGTGGACCACGTGGGTGCGCGCGGTCGGGATACCTGCGCCGTGGTGCCGGACCGGGGCGGTGAAGTCCTCGCCATCGAGCAGGGACAGCACCGCCGGCAAGTCGGACAGGGTGCTGACGGCTTCCTGACACAACACGCATCGCGCCAGGTGCGTCTCGAACGCGCGACGGTCGGAGACCGTGAGGGACCCCAGCACGTAGGCGGCATCCCACGTGCTGAACTTCTGGTGCGACGTGGTCATAGCACCGTTCCCATGTCTCGCAGTGTCCGTTGCAGGCTCCGCAGGGCGTAGTGCAGCTGGGCTTTCACGCTGCTTTCGGCGATCTCCAGATCGACCGCGATCTGGTCGGTGCTCCAGCCGTCGTAGACGGCACGCCGCAGCAGGGCCCGGTGTTCGGCGGACAGGTGCGCCAGCGCCGCGGCGACCCGGGAACGGCGCGCCGCCACGCCGGCGGGTGTGGCGGCGGAGGCACTGCGCAGGCGGGCGCGATCGTCGGTGGTCATGGCACGGCGGCCCCGGTCTCAGCGGCCCGGCCGCACCGCAGCGCCCGGCCGCGGCTTCCCGCGGGCGGACGACGATCTTCTGCTGGTTTTCTTCTGTCCATGCACCAGCCTCCCGGAGGTGACACGGGGCAGCGTCGCGTCCGGTTCACCATCCGAGCGGATGGCAGCCGCGCTGCGGCCGTTGACTCAAGTGTGGCGCGCGCGGGCCGGCGAGGCTAGGAGCCGGCGAGCAGCTGACGGCGCCGAAAATTCCGGTCGGTCGGCTACGTCGACGAGGTGACCAGCGTCAGCTGCCAGGCCTCCAGCCACGGCTTGATGAGCTGCGCGACCGACGACTCGTTCGGCGCTTCACAGGCCGCTTCGGGATCCTCGTCGTCGGACACCACGGTCAGGATGCCGACCGCTTCGGCGGTGCCGTCGGGCCGCATCCGAAACGCGGGGCCGCCGGCATCGCCGCAGGTGCCGGCCGCGGTGAACCGGACCCTGTCCTTTTCTGCCGAGGCCACCGGGCCGCACAGCGGCTCGCCGCTGCGGCTTCCCAGATGGCACACCATGTCGCCGACTTCGACCCGCTCGGCCAGGCCGCTCACCGGCAGGCCGTCGATCTCCGAGGTCAGCGGAATCTTGCCCGGGTCATTCAGGGTGATCAGACCGATGTTGTTGCCGGTCCTGGCGTCGTAGACGCTTTCGGCGAAGGTGCCGACCGTGGGGTACAGGGCGCCGTGGTGGATGGACACCGCGCCGCTCCCGCCGGGGGTGTTGCAGTGTCCCGCCGACAGCAGCCCCGGCTGGCCGGTTTTGGTCTGCACCAGGAAGCCCGCGGTGCAGCTGGTGGCCTCCGAGCTGCCGTCGGCGGTGACATTGATTCCGACACCGGGACCGAGGGCCTCCGCGGGAGGGAGCGGGATGAGCTGTCGCACCGGCTGGGCGCGGGTGGACCACACGATGCCCGCCAAGACGGCGAAGGCGAGGGCCGCGAAGCCCAGGCGTGTGAGGAGGGTTTTGGGTGGGAGTCGTCGAAAGGCAGCCACTTAGGCGAGGGTACCGAGGGTGGGGCGGGTGTGGGGGTGGGGAGATTTCGCGGTGGGTGAACAGGGGGGTGGATCCCGCCTCGCAGGTACTCGGCATTCGGTACTAGGACGCCGCGCCGAATGTCGA
>NZ_JRMK01000116.1:0-12570 GCF_000972925.1 Mycobacterium sp. UM_Kg1
GATGTGTATAAGAGACAGACGCTCACCAACGCACAGACCGAGAAGCTGCGCGACGACCTGTTCGAGGCCTTCCAGCCGAACGGCCCCGACGGGCAGCCCAGCAAGCAGGCCATCAGCGACTCGGCGGTCTCGGAGACCTGGGGCGGGCAGATCACCCAGAAGGCGGTCATCGCGCTGGTGGTGTTCCTGCTGCTGGCGTCGCTGTACATCACCGTGCGCTACGAGTGGTTCATGACGCTGTCGGCGATGGTGTCGATGGTCTTCGACATCCTGGTGACCGCCGGCGTGTACTCCCTGGTCGGGTTCGAGGTCACGCCGGCCACCGTCATCGGCTTGTTGACCATCCTGGGGTTCTCCATCTATGACACCGTCATCGTGTTCGACAAAGTCGAGGAGAACACCAGCGGGTTCGAGCACAAAACCCGGCGCACCTACGCCGAGGAAGCCAACCTGGCCGTCAACCAGACCTTCATGCGGTCGATCAACACCAGCCTGATCTCGGCCCTGCCGATCATGTCGCTGATGGTGGTCGCGGTGTGGCTGCTGGGCGTGGGAACCCTGCAAGACCTCGCCCTGGTACAGCTCGTCGGCGTGGTCGTGGGTACCTATTCGTCGATCTACCTGGCCACACCGCTGCTGGTGACCCTGCGGGAGCGCACCGAGCTGGTGCAGAACCACAACCGCCGGGTGATGCGGCGGCGTAACGCCGCGGCCGGGACCAAAGCGGCGCCGGCGGCTGGCGACGGTGCGGAGGATTCCGACAGCGACAACGGCACCGAGCCCGCCGGAGACGATGGTGAGCAGGTCGCGGTGTCTACGGCTCCGGGAGCCCCGACCCCCGGGGCAAAGCCGGCCCGGCCTACCAGCCGGCGCAGCCAGCGTCCGACCGGCAAGCCGGGCGCCGGCCGGTAACCGGCGATGGCGGTCCGCTGTCGGCGCGCTGCGGCGTGGGTGGTGGCGATCGCCACCGGCCTCGGCGTTGCGTCGGTGCCGTCGTGCACCAGTGCCACCGTCGACCAGATCGACTACGCCGTCGACGGCGGACTGAGCACCTACAACAGCACCACCGTGGCCGGCGCCGCGTCGGCGGGGCCGCAGGCCTTCTCCCGCACGCTGATCGGCTTCGGCTATCACGGCCCGGACGGTCAGATCGTCACCGACCACGACTTCGGCAGCATCTCGGTGGTGGGTCGGGCCCCGCTGGTCCTGGACTATCAGATCTCCGACGCGGCGGTGTACTCCGACGGCGAGCCCATCACCTGCGACGACCTGGTGCTCGCGTGGGCCGCCCAGTCCGGCCGGTTCGCCGGATTCGACGCCGCCAGCCGCGCCGGTTACCTCGACATCGAGAACATCGAATGCCAGCCGGGCACCAAGAAGGCACGGGTGTCGTTCTTCCCGGATCGCAACATCGTCGACTATGAGGAACTGTTCACCGCGACCTCGATGATGCCGTCGCACATCATCGCCGACAAGCTCGGTGTGAACACCACCGATGCCGTGCTGGGCAGGCTCGGCCCCGCCGAGGACGTGATCGCCCGGATCGCCGAGGCCTGGAACACCACCTGGCAGCTCGACCACAACGCCGACCTGCGGAATTTTCCGTCGTCGGGGCCCTACAAAATCGACGCGGTGCTGGACGGCGGCGCGGTGGTGCTGGTGGCCAATGACCTGTGGTGGGGCGCCAAGCCGGTCACCAAACGGGTCACGGTCTGGCCGCAGACCGCCGACATCGCCGAGCGGGTCAACAAGCGCGTCATCGAGGTCGTCGACGTGGCGACCGGCTCCGCCGGGTCGTTGATCCCCCCGGACGACTACGACAGCACCGACAGCCCGTCCGGCGGCATCCAACAGCTCATCTTCGCGCCCACGGGCCCGCTCTCAGAGACTCCGGCACGCCGGGCGGTGGCCTTGTGCACCCCGCGCGACGTCATCGCCGGCGACGCGGGTCTTCCGGTGGTGAACTCCCGGCTCAACACCGCCATCGACGACGCCTTCGACCAGGCCGAGAACGTGCCCGAGGCCCAGCAGTTCGCCCGCGCGGACCCCGACGCGGCCCGTGATGCGCTGGACGGCAGGCCGTTGGCGGTGCGCATCGGCTACCGCGGTCCCAACACCCGCCTGGCGGCGGTGGTCGGAGCGATCACCGCCTCGTGCGCGCCGGCGGGCGTCAGCGTCACCGAAGTGGCCGCCGACAGCATCGGCCCGCAGGCGCTGCGCGAGGGACGCATCGACGTGTTGCTCGCCAGCACCGGGGGCTCCACCGGCAGCGGCTCGAGCGGATCCTCGGCCGTGGACGCCTACGAGCTGTTCAGCGGCAACGGCAACAACCTGTCCGGCTACCACAACGATCAGATCGACGGCATCATCTCGGCCCTGGCCGTCACAGCCGACCCCACCGAGATGGTCCGGCTCCTCGGCGAGAGCGCCCCCGTGCTGTGGGCGGACATGCCCCCCCTGCCCCTCTACCGCCAGCAGCGCACCCTGTTGTCGTCGAAGAAGACCTACGGTGTGGCGGCCAACCCCACCCGGTGGGGCGCGGGCTGGAACATGGACCGCTGGGAGCTCAAACCGTGAGCCACGCGGAGTCCGCGGCGGGCGCCGGCGAGATCATCGCGGCGCTGATCCGCGAGGTGCCCGATTTCCCCACGCCGGGGGTCGCCTTCAAGGACCTCACCCCGGTGTTCGCCGACGCGGCGGGCCTGACGGTGGTCACCGATGCCCTGGCACGGGCCGCCGCCGGAGCAGACCTGGTGGCCGGCATCGACGCCCGCGGTTTCCTGCTGGCCGGGGCGGTCGCCGACCGGCTCGGGGGGGGGGCCCTGGCTGTGCGCAAGGGCGGCAAGTTGCCGCCGCCGGTGCTCTCGGAGCGCTACCAGCTCGAGTACGGCACCGCGGTGTTGGAGATCCCGGCGGACGGAGTCGACCTGGCCGGTCGGCGTGTGGTGATCCTCGACGACGTTCTGGCCACCGGCGGTACCCTGGCCGCAACGCGGCGGTTGCTGACCCGGGCAGGAGCCGAGGTGGTCGCGGCGGCGGTGGTGCTGGAGTTGGCCGGGCTGGGCGGGCGAGCCGCCGTGGCCCCGCTGCGGCTCGAACGACTGCACCTGATTTAGCCGATATTCTCGTGGTCGGAGGTGAGCACAGTGGGCCCTGAACAAGGCTTGGAGCAGGGCTTGGGCCAGGGCTCCGACCGCGATCGGTCCAGCGCTGACACAAGCCAGCCGATTGCGGTCTCGGAGGCGGTCGCCCAGGATTCGCCCACCGAGCGCACCGACCTGCTCAAGGTCCCCACCAGCGCCTCCCGGCGGGTGCGGGCCCGGATCGCTCGGCGCATCACGGCGCAGCGGGGGGCGCTCAGCCCGGTGCTGGAGCCGCTGGTGGCGGTGCACCGGCAGTACTATCCGAAAGCCAATCTGGCTCTGCTCCAGCGTGCCTATGAGGTCGCCGAGCAACGCCACGCCACCCAGCTACGGCATTCGGGGGATCCCTACATCACCCACCCGGTGGCTGTGGCGACCATTCTGGCCGAGCTGGGCATGGACACCATCACCCTGGTGGCCGCGTTGCTGCACGACACCGTCGAGGACACCGGTTACACCCTGGAGGCGCTGGGGGGCGAGTTCGGTGACGAGGTCGCCCACCTGGTCGACGGGGTGACCAAGCTGGACAAGGTGGTGCTGGGCACCGCCGCGGAGGCCGAGACCATCCGCAAGATGGTGATTGCGATGGCGCGGGATCCCCGCGTGCTGGTGATCAAGGTCGCCGACCGGCTGCACAACATGCGCACCATCCGCTTCCTGGCGCCCGAGAAGCAGGCCCGCAAGGCGCGCGAGACGCTGGAAGTCATTGCGCCCCTTGCGCATCGGCTGGGTATGGCCACCGTCAAGTGGGAGCTTGAAGACCTGTCCTTCGCGATCCTGCACCCGAAGCGTTACGAGGAGATCGTGCGCCTGGTCGCCGATCGGGCGCCGTCGCGGGACACCTACCTGGCCAAAGTCCGCGCTGAGATCGTCAACACGCTGGCGAAGTCGAAGATCACCGCCACCGTCGAGGGCCGGCCCAAGCACTACTGGTCGATCTATCAGAAGATGATCGTGCGGGGCCGCGACTTCGATGACATCTACGACCTTGTCGGACTGCGGATTCTGTGCGACGAGATCCGGGACTGCTACGCCGCGGTCGGTGTCGTGCACTCGCTGTGGCAGCCGATGGCCGGCCGGTTCAAGGACTACATCGCCCAACCGCGCTACGGGGTCTACCAGTCGCTGCACACCACCGTGATCGGCCCGGAGGGCAAGCCGCTGGAGATCCAGATCCGCACCCGGGAGATGCACCGCACCGCCGAGTACGGCATCGCGGCGCACTGGCGCTACAAAGAAGCCAAGGGCCGCAACGGTGTTCCGCATCTGAACACCGCTGCCGAGATCGACGACATGGCCTGGATGCGTCAGCTGCTGGACTGGCAGCGGGAGGCGGCCGACCCGGGCGAGTTCCTCGAGTCGCTGCGTTACGACCTTGCGGTCAAAGAGATTTTCGTGTTCACCCCCAAGGGCGACGTGATCACCCTGCCCACCGGCTCCACGCCCGTGGACTTCGCCTACGCCGTGCACACCGAGGTCGGTCACCGCTGTATCGGCGCTCGGGTCAACGGCCGGTTGGTGGCCTTGGAACGCAAGCTGGAGAACGGGGAAGTGGTCGAGGTCTTCACCTCGAAGGCGCAGAACGCCGGGCCGTCGAGGGACTGGCAGCAGTTCGTGGTGTCCCCGCGTGCCAAGGCCAAGATCCGCCAGTGGTTCGCCAAGGAGCGCCGCGAGGAGGCGCTGGAGTCCGGCAAGGACGCGATGGCGCGCGAGGTGCGCCGGGCGGGCCTGCCGCTGCAGCGCCTGGTCAACGGCGAGTCGATGGCGGCGGTGGCCCGCGAACTGCACTACAGCGACGTCTCGGCGCTCTACACCGCAGTGGGCGAGAACCACATCTCGGCACACCATGTGGTGCAGCGACTGGTGGCGCAACTGGGCGGGGTGGACCAGGCCGAAGATGATCTGGCCGAGCGTTCCACCCCGCTGACCCTGCCGCGCCGCGAACGGCACTCCGACGACGTCGGCGTGGCGGTTCCCGGCGCCACCGGCGTCCTGACCAAGCTGGCCAAGTGCTGCACCCCGGTGCCCGGTGACGAGATCATGGGTTTCGTCACGCGAGGCGGCGGGGTGTCGGTACACCGCACCGACTGCACCAACGCCAGCGCGCTGCGTCAGCAGGACGAGCGGATCATCGAGGTCAAGTGGGCGCCGTCGCCTTCCTCGGTGTTCCTGGTCGCCATCCAGGTCGAGGCCCTCGACCGGCATCGGCTGCTCTCGGACATCACCAAGGTGCTCGCCGACGAGAAGGTCAACATCTTGTCCGCCTCGGTCACCACCTCCCGCGACCGGGTCGCGGTCAGCCGGTTCACCTTCGAGATGGGCGACCCCAAGCACCTCGGGCACCTGCTCAACGTGGTCCGCAACGTCGAGGGTGTCTACGACGTCTACCGGGTGACCTCAGCGGCATAGCCCCGTCAGTCGGCCTGCACCGACTTGACGGTCACCTTGGTTGCGGGCGGACCGTCCTCGCCGCCGCCCTGCACCCCGGCCGCGGCGATCTTGTCCAGGGTGGCCAGCCCGTCGTCCTGGATCCGGCCGAACACCGTGTACTGCGGCGGCAGCAGCGAATCCTTGTACACCAGGAAGAACTGGCTGCCGTTTGTGCCGGGGCCGGCATTGGCCATCGCCACGGTGCCGCGAGGGTAGGTGACCGCGCGCTGGGCCGCGGGATCTCCGGGGGCGTACTGGTCGGTGGGGTATTCGTTGTCGAACTCATACCCCGGGCCGCCGGTGCCGTCGCCGGCGGGATCCCCGCACTGCAGCACGCTCAGCGTCGGCGACGTGGTGAGCCGGTGGCACTGGGTGTCTTTGAAGAAGTCCTTGGCGGCAAGGCTGATGAAGCTGTTGACCGTGCAGGGGGACTGGGCGTTGTTGAGCATCAGGCCGATCGGCCCCTGGTCGGTCATCATCGACACGCTCACCTCGGCCGGGTCGGTCGGCACCTTGCCGGACCGGGGCGGATCGACGGGTTTGGTGGCCGGCCGGCCCTTCGGGTACTGGCAGTCGGCGCCCAGCTGGGGCGACGCGGTGAATTTCGGCAGCTTCCCGGCGGCGGCGGCCGGGGAGTCGGCCTGCGAGGTCTCCGAACCCGACGAGCCGCCGGCGTTGACATTGCCCGGGTCGTCGTCGCGCAGCACGACGAACACCACCCCGGCGATCAGCAGTACGGACGCCACGGCGCCGAGGATTATCAGCAGCCGGCGCTGCTTGCGGGCTGCCTCGGCGCGCTGCTCAAGTTGTCGGTCCAGATTGCGCTTGGCGGCGGCACGTCGTTCGGAGTTCGTGGGCACCGGCAGTAACCTCCTGGCTCGCTGGTTGAGTCGGCCCTCAAGTGTGCCAGAGCGCGTCTGGGCTGCCCGCGTCACCGCCGGACCGGCGTGCAATGGGAAACTGGTCGGCGTGTTGGTCACCGGATTCCCCGCGGGGATGCTGGCGTGCAACTGCTACGTGGTGGCGCCGCGGCAGGGCGCGGACGCCGTCGTCGTCGACCCCGGACAACGCGCGATGGCCAGGCTGCGGCGCGTTCTCGACGAGAATCGGCTGACGCCGGCGGCGGTGTTGCTCACCCACGGTCACATCGACCACATCTGGTCGGCGCAGAAGGTCTCCGACACCTATGGTTGCCCCACCTATATCCACCCCGAGGACCGCTACATGCTCACCGACCCCGTGCGCTCGTTCGGGACGGTTCCCGGGCAGGCGTTGTTCGGTGTGCTGAGCAAGGTGATGTTCACCGAGCCCCGGCAGCTGATCGAACTGGATCGCGACGGCGCGGTGCTGGGCCTGGGCGACACCGCCGTGACCGTGGACCATACGCCCGGACACACCCGCGGTTCGGTGATCTTCCGGGTCGAAGGCGACGCCGCCGAGGTGGTGTTCAGCGGTGACACACTGTTTCAGAATTCGGTGGGACGCACTGATCTGCCCGGTGGCAGCGGGCGCGATCTGCTGACCTCGATCGTCGGGAAGTTGCTGTGTCTCGACGACGCGACCGTGGTGTTGCCCGGTCACGGACCCCAGACCACCATCGGTGCCGAGCGCCGTAACAACCCGTTCCTGGAAGGGCTGAGTGCGTGAGCACGTTTGCCGCACCCAAAGGGGTGCCCGATTACGTTCCGCCGGCCTCCGCCGGTTTCGTCGCGGTTCGCGACGGACTGTTGGCGGTCGCTCGCCGCGCCGGCTACGGCGATATCGAGCTGCCGATCTTCGAGGACACCGCCCTGTTCGCGCGCGGGGTGGGGGAGTCCACCGACGTGGTCTCCAAAGAGATGTACACCTTCGCCGACCGGGGCGAGCGTTCGGTGACCCTGCGGCCCGAGGGCACCGCGGGCGTGATGCGCGCGGTGATCGAGCACGGACTGGACCGGGGCCAGTTGCCGGTCAAACTCTGCTATTCCGGCCCGTTCTTCCGCTACGAGCGTCCGCAGGCCGGCCGTTACCGGCAGCTGCAACAGGTCGGGGTCGAGGCCATCGGCGTGGACGATCCCGCGCTGGACGCCGAGGTGATCGCAGTTGCCGACGAGGGGTTCCGTTCCCTGGGCCTGGAGGGCTTCCGGCTGGAGATCACCTCGCTGGGTGACGACACCTGCCGGCCCGCCTACCGGGAATTGCTGCAGCAGTTCCTGTTCGGCCTGGACCTGGACGAGGAGACGCGCCGCCGCGCCGAGATCAATCCGCTGCGCGTGCTCGACGACAAGCGCCCGCATGTGCGGGAGATGACCGCCGACGCCCCGCTCATGCTGGAGCACCTGTCGGAGGCCGCCCGGACGCACTTCGACACCGTGCTGGCGCATCTGGACGCGTTGCAGGTGCCCTACGTCATCAATCCGCGAATGGTGCGCGGTCTGGATTACTACACCAAGACCACCTTTGAATTCGTGCACGACGGATTGGGCGCGCAGTCGGGGATCGGCGGTGGCGGCCGCTACGACGGCCTGATGCGGCAGCTGGGCGGGCAGGACCTGTCCGGTATCGGCTTCGGCCTGGGCGTGGACCGCACCCTGCTCGCGCTGGCCGCCGAGGGTAAAACCGTCGGGCGCTCGACGCGCTGCGACGTGTTCGGCGTGGGGCTTTCCGAGTCCGCCAAGCTGCAGCTGGCGGTGGTCGCCGCCCGCCTGCGGGAGGCCGGGCTGCGGGTGGATCTGGCTTACGGGGACCGCGGTCTCAAAGGCGCGATGCGGGCGGCCGACCGTTCCGGGGCCGTGGTGGCCCTCGTCGCCGGCGACCGCGATCTGCAGGCCGGCACCGTCGGCGTCAAACTCCTGGCCACCGGCGAGCAGGTCGACGTCGCGATCGATGACGTGGTGGCCCAGGTCCGGGCCCGCGTGAGCGGCGGCTGACGCGGCCGCCCCATCGGTGACTTGCGTTTGCCGGCCCTCGTCGTAGACGGCACTCCGGTACCGTTTCCGGGTATGACGATGATGCAGAAGGCGACATCCGGGCTCGGCGCAGTGCTTTTGGTGACGGCGGGCGGACTGCTCTGCGGCCAGCCGACGGCTTTGGCGGAGCCGGAGCCCTCGACAGAATCCTCGGCGGAATCGGCGGCGCCCGGCCCGACCCCCAGCCCGGCCGCCACTCCGGCCCCCAGCGAGCCCGCCACCCCGACCCCGAGCGAGGCCGCCACGCCGACCGAGAATGCGTCCGAGTCCTCAGCCGAAGCCTCGAAGCCCGCCGTGGCGGGCGGGCACGAGGTCACCTACACCATCACCGCCACCAGTGACCTGACCGGCAACATCTCCTACATCAAGACCGATCCGCCGAGCATGGCGGCCTACAACGCCAACTCCTCGGAGTACCTCGAGACCGTCCGCGTGCCGATCGCCGGCGGCCAGCCGGTGGTTTACACCACCACGTTGGCCGATCCCGCCCAGTGGGCGCTGGTCACCGCCAGTGGGGGCCTGCGGATCAACCCGGAGTTTCACTGCGAGATCGCCGTCGACGGCGAGGTGGTGGTGTCGCAGCAGGGGGGCAGCGGCGTTTCCTGCGCCACCCGGCCGTGGTGAGCCAGCTCCGATTCAGTCGGCGAACACATAAGCCCAGGCCTGCGCGCCGGAGCGCAGCGGCACCGCGATTCGCCGATAGGCGTCGACTTCGTAGTCGTCGGCGGCGGCGAGCTCCGCGGCGCTGATCGCGAACACGGTGCCTGCCACGTATGCGCCTGGCGCTGGGCGCAGTATCGGGTGGCGGTCGCTGCCGCTGACCGCCACCACGTGGGGATCGGTGATCGTGACGTAGTCGAGTTCGTAGTCGGCGATCGCGTCCTCCCGGCCGTCGAGTTCGCGCCCGAACGTGCTGCGCTGCACCTGTGCAAGCTGCAGCGTGCCGTAGGAAAACAGCAGCTCGGTGTTCACCGCGGGTCGGTCAGCCAGGGCTAACCCAGGTCACGTGCGGCGAAGGTGTCGCACTTGTCGGGGTCGCCGGTCTGGTAGCCGACGGTGAACCAGTGCTGACGCTGCGCCGATGCGCCATGCGTCCAGGATTCCGGGTTTACCCGGCCGGTCGCGGCCTGCTGGATGCGGTCGTCGCCCACCGACGACGCCGCCGACAAGGCGTCGCGGATGTCGGTGTCGGTCAGCGGCTCCAAAAACGGCACGCCGGTGCCTTCCTGCTTGGTCACCGACGCATAGTGGGCCCACACGCCGGCGTAGCAGTCGGCCTGCAGTTCCGTGCGGACACCGGCGCCGGTGGGGCCCTGCGCGCCCTGCTGGGCTCGGCCGAGCACGCCGAGCAGGTTCTGCACGTGGTGTCCGAATTCGTGGGCGACGACGTACTCCTGCGCGAGCGGTCCGCTGCTGGAACCGAATCGGTCGACGAGCACCGTGAAGAAGTCGGTGTCGAAGTAGGCGGTCTGGTCCACCGGGCAGTAGAACGGCCCCACCGCGCTGGTGGCAGCCCCGCAGCCGGTGGACGTCTGTCCACTGAACAGCTGCACCCGTGGCCGGGTGTAGCCCCGCATCAGGTCCGACCAGACCGCGTCCACCGAATTGGCGGTCGCCACCACCCGGCATTGCACATATTTGTTGGCGTCCTGTCCGGTGCGGCACTTGTTGAGATCGAATCCCGGCGCGCTGTATTGCGCGGAATCCACCGGCTGCTGGCTCAGGACTTCGCCGGGATCGGCTCCCAACAACAGAGCCACCACCAGGATCACCAGTCCGGCCACGCCGCCGCCGACGGCGATGCCGCGGCCGCCGCCACCGGAGGAGGTGGTGCTCGTATCGATCCGCATACCCTCGTTGAAGGTCATCGCACGCTCCGTGGGGTTGTCCGTGGGGCCGGTGGCGGCCGACCGATGGGGCACCTTAGCTTTGCACACCGGCGCCCACGCCCAGGGCTGCTTGGGCGGGTTGAATCCGGTGAATCCCACGCCCCGGCTGAGTGAATCCGGCGTTGTCTGACCAGATCCCAAAGCTTTACTGAATGTTTGTCGCGCCGCTGTACCGGGTGTTCACGGCGGTGTTACGTTCTGCATCCGGCCGCAGTGGGACCCCCTCCCGCAACGGTCGGCCAGCTATCTGCCCAGCTCTTTAGAGAGGTCGTCTGCGCGGTGAACGTCTCAACCCGTCTTCTTGGGCCCGTGCTTTGCCCCGGCGCCGAGTTGCCGTTCGTCACTGCAGCCACAGCTTTATCAGACCGTTATTACAACTGTCCGCTAGAGTGACGTACGTCAAGTATTGACGCTAACTTCGAATATCAAACATCCCCCCAGAGACGCCTTGCACGACCCCCAGGAGGAACAATGTCGTTCGTTACCGCTCAGCCAGAGTTTCTGACGGCGGCCGCCGGAAGCCTTTCCGGAATCGGCGACTCCATGGCCGCAGGGGTCACAGCCGCTGCCGCGCCCACGACCGGGGTGGTCGCGCCGGCCGCCGACGTGGTGTCGGCCATCACCGCTGCCCAGTTCGCTGCGCACGGGGCACTGTTCCAGGAGGTCAGCGCGCAGGCGACTGCAGTGCACCAGCAGATCGTGGCCACCTTGAGCAGCAACGCCAACGCCTACGCCCTCACCGAGGCCGTCAACGCAGCGGCCGCCGGCTGAAGCGGGGCGCATCGATGAGTTTCAGTATCTTTCCGCCGGAGATCAACTCCGGGTTGATCTATACCGGCCCGGGCTCGGCTCCGCTGCTTCAAGCCGCAGAGGCATGGAGCCAACTGGCTGCCGAGTTGGTCACGACGGCCACGGCGACCCACTCGGTGATCGCCAACCTGGATTCGACGTGGACCGGTATCGGCTCTGCCTCGGCGACCGCCGCGACCGCTCCCTATGTGGCCTGGTTGGAGCAGGCTGCGGCCACTGCCGCAGCCAACGCAGGTCTGGCCACCCAGGCCGCCGGGCTATTCGAAGCGGCTCGTGCCGCGTCGGTCCCGCCCCCGGCGATCGTGGCGAACCGGGCGATGCTGCTGGCGCTGGTCTCGACCAACTTCTTCGGCCAGAACACCCCGGCGATCGCGGCGACGGAGGCCCAGTACGAGGCCATGTGGGCGACCGACGGCGCAGCGATGGACACCTACAGTGCCGCGGCCGAGGCCAACAACAATGCCCTGCAGCAGGTCTCGCCGCCGCCGCAGTCCGCGCTGGCGACCACGCCGGGATCGGCTGAGGGTGGTCCGGTCCCCGGGACCGGTGTTCCGGTCACCCCGCCCGCGGGCTACGACTTTGCCACCGTCGGCGGGTTGATCGACGCCGTCGGCCTGCCCTCGGCGATGTTCGGCGACAAGGTCGCGGCCACGACCATCACCTCGATGATGTCGCCGATCAACACGATGTCCGGGCCCGCGATGATGCTGGTGAGATTCCTGCCGATGCTGATGCAGTTCGCCCGCATGGGCGGTACGGCCGGGACCGCTGGCACCTTGGCCGGGCAGGCCGGCGCCGGCGGCGCCGGCACCCTGATGACCCAGATCGGTGACTTCGTCAACGACAAGCTGCAGGGCGCGGTCGGCGTACTGGCCGGCCACTTCAGCTCGGCCACCAGCGCCATCTCCGCCAAGCTCGGTCAGGCCGCCTCGATGGGCGCGCTCAAAGTGCCGCAAGCCTGGTCGATGGCGGCCGACGGCATGGTCCGTGCCGCACCGGTGCTGCCGGCCACCACGGTCAGCGCACCCATCCAGGCCATGTCGGCGGGTGGCGGGTTGCCCGGCGGCCCGTTCGGCAACGCGCTGATGGGCGCGATGGCCGGACGCGGACTGGGTGCCGTAGCCGCCAAAGCCCCCAAGGTTATGCCCCGTTCGCCGGCTGGCGGGTAGCGGAAGGGGCCACAACACACACACGTGTCTGCCGGGTCGGCGCCCGGCTACCACAACGAATTTCGAGCAAGTAGGGAGAAAGAATCATGGCAACACGTTTTATGACCGACCCGGACGCGATGCGTGCGATGGCCGGCCGGTTCGATGTGCACGCGCAGACCGTTGAGGACGAGGCTCGCCG
>NZ_JRMK01000117.1:0-12268 GCF_000972925.1 Mycobacterium sp. UM_Kg1
TGTATAAGAGACAGGGGCTGGCCCGAGGTGTAGAGGTTCTCCGAGATGCCCTCGACGGTCACGGCGTCGACGAGTTCCTCCGCGGTGGCGCCGTTGGCCAGCTGCTTGCCGAGCAGGCCCCGCACCGCGTCGACGATCTCCTGGCGGCCGCCGTAGCCGACTGCGACGTTGACATGCAGCCGGCAGGCCCCCTCGTCGCCGTTCGCCGTGCTCGCCGTGCTCTCTACGGCCTCCCGCAGCCGGCGCGCCGGTTCTTCGCCCAGCAGACCCAGATCCCCGACGGTGCGCACACTCCACCGGTTCGCCGGCGCGCAGATCTCCTCCACCACGTCGGTGATGATCTCGATCAGGGCGGCCAGTTCGGCGGGGTCACGCTGCAGGTTCTCGGTGGACAGGAGATAGACGGTGGCCATCTCGATGCCGGCGTCGGCGCACCAGCGCAGCATCTCGGCGATCTTGGCGGCGCCCATCCGGTAGCCGTAGCTGACGTCGTCGTAGCCGGCGTCGCGCGCCCACCGCCGGTTACCGTCGCAGAGAACGGCGATGTGGCGGGGCAGATTCGCCCGAGACGCCGCCAGGCCCTGCCGCAGGCGCAGCTCGTAAATCCGGTACAGCGGCTCCTTCAAGCGCGCCGGGATGATTGCCACAAAAACCCAGACTACTGTTATCGGCAAGCAATGACGGGAATCAGTCCGGGATCCGCGTGGAGTTCAGGAAGGCCCATGAGCACCCACACCGACACCATCACCGAACCGAATCCGGCCGACGTGCCCGCGCCGCGCGTCAAGCCGCGCGCCCGCGGCTGGATTCACCTTGTGTCAGCCGTCGTGGCGCTGATCGCCGGTATCGCGCTGATCGGGGTGACCTGGCCGCTGGCCGGGCCCGAGGCCGGTCTGGCATCGCTGGCCTACTCCCTCTCCGTGGTGGGCATGTTCGCGGTCAGTGCCACCTATCACCGGGTGACCTGGAAGTCGGTCGCCGCCCGGATCCGGATGAAGCGGCTCGACCACGCGATGATCTTCATCTTCATCGCCGGCACCTACACCCCGTTCGCGCTGCTGGCGATGGACCACGGCGCCCAGGAACGGCTGGTGATGACGATCGTGTGGGGCGGGGCGCTGGCCGGCGTGGTGCTCAAGCTGTGCTGGCCGACCGCCCCGAAGTGGGTGGGGGTGCCGCTCTACCTGCTGTTGGGGTGGGTGTCGGCGTTCTTCATCGCGACGATCATGGAAAACGCCGGTGTCGCGGCGATGGTGCTGCTGGCCGTCGGCGGCGCGCTCTACAGCATCGGCGCGATCATGTACGCGCTGAAGTGGCCGGACCCCTGGCCTGAGACATTCGGCTACCACGAGTTCTTCCACGCCTGCACCGCGGTGGCCGCGCTGTGCCAGTACATCGCGATCTGGTTCGCGGCCCTGCACTGACACCGCGGCTACCCCGGTTACAGGTGGGTGATGTTCTCCGCCGACCAGTAGGCCTTCATCCCGGCGACCTTGCCCTCGCCGTCGAACACCATCACGTCGATGGGTTCGATGCGCATCCGGTGGTCACCGTTGGTGATGGTCAGCGCGAAGTGGAACGCCGCCTCGTTACCGGCGACCCGCAACGTCACCAGCTCGGACTCGCGCTGCAGCCCGGTGATGGCCGAGTAGAAGTTGCGGATGGCCTGGTGCCCGATGTGCACCTCGCCGCCCACCGGGTCCTCGACGGTGGCATCGGCCGCGTACAGCTCCACCAGCGCATCGGCGTCGCCGCCCCCGACCAGCTCGATGTAGCGGTGGACGGTCTCGGTGATGGCCTGCGTGCGGTCCGGTGCGCTTGTCATGTGCCGCACGTTACACCGACGCGGAATACGGCGGAACGTCAAGGGCCGCGGCCAACTCCGCCGCGCTGACCACCGGCAGGTCGCACACCGGGCCCCGACAGACGTAGGCGGCGTCGGCACCGTTGACCCGGTCCCGCCCGACCAACAGCTCGCCGGAGCCGGCCGCTCCGCCGACCACCACCGAGCCGCCGGGCGCCAGCCGGCGCGCCTGCGCCAACAGCGCGGAGTCCGGGCCCTGGCACGCCACCGCGATCTGCAACGGGCCGCGCATGCAGGCCTCGGCCACGGCCAGCCAGTGGCCCGCCGCCCGCGGTGCCCGCGCCAGCAGCGCCCCGTGCGCCGCCAGGGCGTCGGCGGCCGCCTGGCCGTAGCGCTGGGCGCGGCTCCCCGCTACCAGGGACGCGGTCAGCAACGCCTCGGTGATCAGCGCCGCCCCCGACGGGGTGGCCCCGTCCAGTGGGTCGGCGGGGCGCACCACGAGCGCTTCGGCGTCATCGGCGGTGTCGAACCACCGTCCGGGCGACTCCGGGTCGGCGAAGTGGTCCAGCGCCGTGTCCAGCAGGCCGAGCGCCGCATCAAGCAGGCTCTGCGCACCGCTGTACTGGTAGACGCCGAGCAGTCCGGTGGCCAGCGCGCCGTAGTCCTCCAGGATCGCCGGGCTTTCCCCCACCTGGCCGTCCAGACTGGCCCGGCGCAGCCGGCCGTCCACCAGATGCAGCTCGAGCAGTCGGGCCGCGCATTCCCCGGCGGCACCGGCCAGCCGCGGATCGTCCAGCGCCACCGCCGCCTCGGTCAGCGCGGTGATCGCCAGGCCGTTCCAGGCGGTGACCACCTTGCCGTCCCGGTCGGGTTGGGGCCGCATGCGCCGGGCGGCCAGCAACTCCCGGCGCACCCGGTCGAACCGCGGCCCGTCCTCGGGATCCACCGGCAGGCGCAGCACCGAGGTGCCGGAGTCAAAGTTTCCGGTCGCATCCACCCCGAAGATCTCCGCCGCCCACCGGCCGTCGGCGGCGCCGAGGACCTCGGTCAGCTGCTCGGGGGTCCACACATAGGTCAGGCCCTCCTGGCCGGCGGCGTCGGCGTCCAGCGACGAGGTGAACATGGCGTCCTGCGACAGCTCCTCCAGCAGAAACTGGGCCGTCTGCGCGGTCACCCGCAGGGCCAGCGGGTCGCCGGTGCGCCGGGCCCAGTGCGCGTAGACCCGCAACAGCAACGCGTTGTCGTACAGCATCTTCTCGAAATGCGGTACCACCCAAGCGTTGTCGACGCTGTAGCGGGCGAAGCCGCCGGCCAACTGGTCGTAGATGCCGCCGCGGGCCATCGCAGTGCCGGCGCGGACCACCGCTTCCAGAGCAGTCCGGCTCGCGGTTCGCTCGTAGTGCCGCAGCAGGAACTCCAGCAGCGCCGACGGCGGGAACTTCGGCGCGCCGCCGAATCCACCGTGGACGGTGTCCTCGGTGCGCAACAGCGCCCCCACCGCGGCGTCGCACAGCGACTCGTCGACGGGCGGGCCGTCGCTCGGCAGCCGGGTTGCCATGGCGCGCAATTCGGCGGCGATGCTCGTCGAGGCCTGCTCGACTTCGTCGCGGCGCTCGTTCCAGGTGGCGGTGACCGCCGAAAGCAGGTTCAGGAAAGCATCTTTGGGGTAGTACGTGCCGCAGAAGAAAGGCCTGCCGTCGGGAGTCAGGAAACAGGTCATCGGCCAACCGCCGGAGCCGGTCAACGCCTGGGTGGCGGCCATGTAGATCGCGTCGATGTCCGGGCGTTCCTCGCGGTCGACCTTGATGCACACAAAGCCCGCGTTCATCGCGGCGGCCACCTCGGTGTCCTCGAAGCACCCGTGCGCCATCACATGACACCAGTGGCAGGCCGCGTAGCCGACCGACAGCAGGATCGGCACGTCGCGTTCGGCGGCCTGCGCCAGCGCCTCGGGCGTCCACTCCCACCAGTCCACCGGGTTGTCGGCGTGTTGGCGCAGGTAGGGGCTGGCGGACGCGGCGAGACGGTTGGCCATGCCTAAATATCAGCCGTCGTCGTATCAGCCATCGTCGCCGGAGGGCGCGGAGCCGACGGTGCCCTCGTCGGCGGCCTGGTCGGGGGCCGGGTGCTCGGGGTCGAAGGACTCAGGCAGCTTCTTGAGCTGCCGGTTCATCGACCACACCAGACCGAAGGTGCCGAGCATCAGCAGCACGATGACCAGCAGACCGAACGGGCTGGCCTTGCCGAAGTCCGGCCCGGTATCGCGCGGTGCCTCCTCGGCCACAATCCACAGCATGGTCAGCACAGCGTGGTTCATCCGTTGTCCTCGATCCCGGCGAACAGGTCCGTCTCCGGCAGCGTAACCGGCACCCGAGAACGGGCCAGCTCGAACTCCTCCGTGGGCCACAGGCGCTGCTGCCACTCGATCGGAGCGGCGAAGAAGTCGCCGTTGGGGTCGATCTGGGTGGCGTGCGCACGCAGCGCGTCGTCACGCTGACCAAAGTAGTCGGCGCATTCGACGCGGGTGGTCACCCGTTCGGCGAACACATCGTGGTCGGGCTGCCAGTGCTTGAGCCACTTGGCGAACGGGCCGACCTCGCCGTTGCGGGCGAACTCGTCTTGCAGCAGCTGCATCCGCTGCCGCAGGAATCCGTGGTTGTAGTACAGCTTGGACACCGACCAGGGCTCACCGGCCTGCGGGTAGCGCCGGTAGTCAGCGGCGGCCTCGAACGCGGCCACCGACACCTCGTGGCAGCGGATGTGGTCGGGGTGCGGGTACCCGCCGTTCTCGTCGTAGGTCGTCATCACATGCGGGCGGAACTGCCGCACCACACGCACCAGGGCTTCGGCGGAGACCTCCAACGGGACCAGCGCGAAGCAGTCGTCGGGCAGGGGTGGCAACGGGTCCCCCTTGGGCAGGCCGGAGTCGACGAAACCCAGCCAGTGGTGTTCCACCCCGAGGATCTCCGCGGCCTTGGCCATCTCGTCGCGCCGGATCTCGGCGATGTGGCCGTGCACGTCGGGCAGGTCCATGGCGGGGTTGAGGATGTCGCCGCGCTCGCCGCCGGTCAGCGTCACCACCATCACCCGGTGCCCGGCGGCGGCGTAGCGGGCCAGGGTGGCCGCGCCTTTGCTGGACTCGTCGTCGGGGTGGGCGTGCACCGCCATCAGCCGCAGTCCACTCATGCGCACTCCCCGTTTCCTCCAGGTTCCTCCTGCCGGAAGCCCAGACCGGACGCCTATAGTTCCAGATGGTTTCTGCCCCCATCGTTCCACCACCGGAGGCGGGCGCGGTAACCACTCCCGACTCCATCGGCGACCATGGGACCTACCTCACGATGACCGACACCAAGCCGGACCGCTATCGGGATACCCAGCGCAGCGCTCTGCCCCGCAAGTTGCTGGCGATCACCCTGGGTGCGCTGGCGATCTCGACCGCCGCGGCCCTGGCCGTGGTGGGCTACCAGCGCTTCGCCACCGCCGAGGTCAAGGGCGACCTGTACGGCTATGAAGTGCTCGACGACCAAACCGTCTCGGTTAAGTTCAGCGTGACTCGATCCGACCCGTCGCGGCCCGCGGCGTGCATCGTGCGGGTCCGGTCCAGCGACGGCAGCGAGACCGGCCGGCGCGAGATTCTCATTCCCCCGTCGGAGTCGGCGACCGTCCAGGTGACGACGACCGTGAAATCCTCCCAGCCGCCTGTCATGGGCGACGTCTACGGTTGCGGCAGCGACGTCCCTGATTATTTACGTCTGCCCTAACTCTGCGGTGGTATCCTATTCGGATACACGGTTCCAGCTGGAGCCGTGTATTGCTGCATTAGAAGGCTGCATGACAACGATGTCGCCCCACTGCCCATCGGCGCGGACGACACAAGGAGCACAGTGAGATGACGGACACTCAGGTGACCTGGCTGACGCAGGAGTCACACGATCGGCTCAAGGCGGAGCTCGACCAGCTGATTGCGAACCGTCCGGTGATCGCAGCGGAGATCAACGACCGCCGCGAAGAGGGGGACCTGCGCGAGAACGGCGGCTATCACGCAGCGCGTGAAGAGCAGGGCCAGCAGGAAGCCCGTATCCGGCAGTTGCAGGAGCTGCTCAACAACGCCAAGGTCGGCGAGGCCCCCACCCAATCCGGTGTGGCACTGCCGGGCTCGGTGGTCACGGTCTACTACGACGGTGACAAGAGCGACACCGAGACCTTCCTGATCGCCACCCGCCAGGAGGGTGTCGGCGACGACAAGCTCGAGGTCTACTCGCCGAACTCGCCGCTCGGGCACGCCCTGCTGGGCGCCAAGGAGGGCGAGGAGCGCAGCTACACGGTGCCCAGCGGTAAGACCGTCACGGTGACCTTGGTCAGCGCGGAGCCCTACCACTCCTGAGCCCGCGCGGGCACCGGGTCAGTCCAGCGCCTGCTTGAGGTCGCCGATCAGGTCGTCGATGTCCTCGATGCCCACCGACAGGCGAACCAGGTCGTCGGGAACCTCCAGTTGCGAACCTGCCGTCGACGCGTGCGTCATTGCGCCGGGCAGTTCGATCAGCGACTCCACCCCGCCGAGTGATTCGGCCAGGATGAAGATCTCGGTTCCGGCGCACAGTTTCTCGGCGGCCGCTCGGCCGCCGCGCATCCGGACCGACACCATGCCCCCGAAACCGCGCATCTGCGCCGCGGCGACCCGGTGGCCGGGGTGGTCCGCCAATCCCGGGTAGCGGACCTGGCTCCCCGCGGGATGCCCGCTGAGGAATTCGGCGACCGCCGCGGCGTTCTCGCTGTGCCGCTGCATCCGCAGCACCAGGGTCTTCAGGCCCCGCAGCGTCAGGTAGGTATCAAAGGGACCGGGTACGGCCCCCGCCCCGTTCTGCAGGAACGCGAAGGCCGCGTCGAGCTCTTCGTCGTCGGTGACCAGCGCGCCGCCCACCACATCAGAGTGTCCACCGATGTACTTGGTGGTGGAGTGCAGCACAACGTCGGCGCCCAGCGTCAGCGGCTGCTGCAGCGCCGGCGAGGCGAAGGTGTTGTCCACCAGGACCTTTGCGCCGGCTTCCTTGCCGATGGCGGCGATTCCGGCGATGTCGGCGATCGACAGCAGCGGGTTGGTGGGGGTCTCCACCCAGATCAACTTGGTCTTGTCGGTGAGCGCCCCGCGGACCGCATCCAGGTCGGACAACGCGACCGGGGTGTGCGCCACCCCCCACTGGGTGAAGACCTTGTCGATCAGCCGGAAGGTGCCACCGTAGGCGTCGTCGGGAATGATCAGGTGATCGCCGGGGCGCAGCATCGCGCGCAGCGCGCAGTCCGTGGCGGCCATCCCCGAACCGAACGCCCGGCCGAACCGGCCCCGTTCCACCGCGGCCAGCGCGGTCTCCAGGGCGGCGCGAGTCGGGTTGCCGGTGCGCGCGTACTCGAACCCGCCGCGCAGCCCGCCGACGCCGTCCTGGGCGAAAGTGCTGCTGGCGTAGATCGGTACGTTGACCGCCCCGGTCGCCGGATCCGGACGGAATCCGGCGTGGATCGCCGTGGTGGACAGGCCCGCAGTGCAGTGTGGGTTGTTCGAGTTCACCGGATCGGCAGGCAGACGGTGGACATGATCTTGTCGGCGATGGTCTGGCGTTTGGCATCCCAGAGCGGGAACAGGTAGCCGATACCCAAGATGATGCTGTCGACCACGTGGGCCAACTGGCGCACCAGTGACATGCCGAACCCGATCGGCTGTCCGGTGGATTCGGAGACCACCTTGAACTTCAGCACCGACTTGCCGATGCTCGACCCGGTGGTGCCCTGCCGGTAGCCGAAGTTCCAGATACCGAAGATGAGCGCCGCCAGCCAGCCCAGGAACATCAGCGTCGCACCGGTGCTCGAGGGCGTGACCGTGCACTCGAATCCCGTAGAGCTGCTGACGCATTCACGGTCAGCTGTGGTTCCGGCGATCATCGACGGGATGCCGTAGAGCACCAACACCGGCAGAAAGTCGATGAGGTAGGCGCCCACGCGGGTCAGCCAGGACGTGTAGGCCTCCTGCGGCAGCTGGCCGACCGCGTTGCCGGGCGCGCCCGAATAGGCGCCGTAGCCGGGCGGCGGCGGGGGGTAGTTCCCCGGCGGCGGGGGCGGGTAGTTACCGGCCGGCGGGTAGTTCCCCGGCGGCGGGTAGTTGCCCGGCGGCGGGGCATCACCGGACGGGGGCGGGTAGTTGCCCGGCTGGGACGGCGGGAATTCGGTCATCTCTACCCTCTCGGGTCGTGGCGGTGAATTGCTAAAACGCTACCGCAGGACGGGGTGCGCAACCCCCTTATCTGCGGCGTGGCCCGTCGGACATGAAGCCCAGCAGATCGTGGCGTGTGATAACGCCCACCGGCTTGCCGTCCTGCACCACCATCACCGCGTCGACTTCGGCCAGCATGGTCGCGGCGGTACCGACGACCTCGCCGGATCCGATCAGCGGCAGGGGCGGGCCCATGTGCTTGGACACCGCGTCGGCCAGCTTCGCGCGGCCCTCGAACACCGCCGACAGCAAGTCACGTTCGGACACGCTGCCGGCCACCTCACCGGCCATCACCGGCGGCTCGGCGCCCACCACCGGCATCTGCGAAACGCCGTACTCGCGCAGGATGCCGATGGCGTCGCGCAGCGTCTCCGACGGGTGGGTGTGCACCAGGTCCGGCAGCACCCCGGCCTTGGCCCGTAAAACGTCGGCGACGGTGGGCTGCACCGTCGAACCGTCCAGCCGGGACCGCAGGAATCCGTAGGAGGACATCCAGGCGTCGTTGAACAGCTTCGACATGTACCCGCGACCGCCGTCCGGCAGCAGAACGACCACCAGCGCCTCCGGGCCGGCCTTGACGGCGGTCTCCACCGCGGCCACCACGGCCATGCCGCAGGAGCCGCCGACCAGCAACGCCTCCTCCCGGGCCAGCCGCCGGGTCATGTCGAACGAGTCGGCGTCGGACACCGCGATGATCCGGTCGGGAATGCTCGGGTCGTAGGCGGCCGGCCAGAAGTCCTCCCCCACTCCTTCGACCAGATACGGCCGGCCCGTACCGCCGGAGTAGACCGAGCCTTCGGGGTCTGCGCCGATGACCTGCACCCGGCCGCCCGAGACCTCTTTGAGGTAGCTGCCGGTGCCGGTGATGGTGCCGCCGGTCCCGATTCCGGCGACGAAATGGGTGACCTGGCCGTCGGTGTCGGCCCAGATCTCCGGGCCGGTGGTCTCGTAGTGGCTGGCGGGCCCGGCCGGGTTGGAGTACTGGTCCGGTTTCCAGGCGCCGTCGATCTCCTCGACGAGCCGGTTGGACACGCTGTAATAGCTGGCCGGGTCGTCCGGCGGCACCGCCGTCGGACACACCACCACCTCGGCGCCGTAGGCGCGCAACACATTCTGTTTGTCCTCGCTGACCTTGTCCGGGCAGACGAACACGCACTTGTAGCCGCGGCGCTGGGCGACCAGTGCCAGACCCACGCCGGTGTTGCCGGATGTCGGCTCGACGATGGTGCCGCCCGGTTTGAGCGCGCCGCTGGCCTCGGCGGCGTCGATCATCTTGACCGCGATGCGGTCCTTGGAGCTCGCGCCCGGGTTGAGGTACTCGACCTTGGCCACTATTCGGCCGGCCCCTTCGGGGACGATCGAATTCAGCTCGACCAGCGGGGTGTTGCCGATGAGTTCACTGATGTGGCTCGCTATCCGCATACCTGCCATCGTCTCAGGTTCTCCGGCCGGATGGGTCAGCCGGTGGCCTCGCGGATGTATTCACCGATCTGCCGCAAGGAGCGGGTGGCCTCGGGCACGAAGGGCGCGGCGATCTGGAAGACGTGGATCTGACCCGGCCAGATCCGCAACTCCACCGGGATACCGGCGGCCGCGAGCACCTTGGCGCCCAGTTGGGCGTCGTGCAGCAGCACCTCCGAACCCGAGACGTGAATCAGGGTGCGCGGAAGTCCGGGCCGGACGTGGTGCAGCGGCTCGAATACGTCACTGCCGTGCACGCGGTCGCGCCGCGCCGCGGCCTCGACCAGTTCCACCAGTGCATCAAATGCCTTGGGCGGGAACATCGCACCGGTGTGAATGTTGGGGTGCGCCTTCTTGGCCTCCTTGGCGATCTCCAGCAGCGGCGACATCGTGACGATGGCGGCCGGGACTTCGTCGTCGTCCTCGTCCAGCAGTCGCAGGGCCAACGCCAGCGACAGATAACCCCCGGCCGAGTCACCGGCCAGCACGATCTGCTCCGGCTCGTAGCCTTGGCGGCGCAACCAGCGGTAGCCGTCGTAGCAGTCGTCGACCGCGTCGGCGATGGAGTGCTTGGGAATCATCCGGTACTCCACCACCAGGACCGGACTGTCGGCGTACTCCGACAGCGTGGTGACCAGCCGGCCATGGGTGTTGGCCCCGCAGGTCAGGAAAGCGCCGCCGTGCATGTAGAGCACCACCCGGCGGGTGCCGTCGGCCGGCAGCACGCCGGCGGCCCGCACCAGCTGGGCTTTGCAGCGCGGCAGCCGGATGGCGGCGCGGACGGTGCCCGGCACGGGCAGCACCGCCTTGGCGGCGACGTCGAGCAACCCGAACGGCCACGGCATCCCCGGGAGGTAGCTGCCGACCGAGAGGGCCGGGCGAATGGTGGCGCGGGCGGCCAGCCACGCCAGGCGTCCCTCGACACTGGCGGACTCCTCGACCACCTCGACGGGCAGCCCGTCATGGCGGCCGTGCCGGGGGCGCCGCGGGGCGGGGTACAGGCGGGAGCGAAGCCGCGGCGAGCTGGGAATCATCTCGGGTGCGGTCATGGCGGACACTCCCTCCAGCCGGCCGTGCCTGCTCGGCCAACGCGGTTGCAAGTATCGTCACACGCCAAAAATTGTGAAGAAATCTTAGGATTCGTTTCGATACGGCATCGGGTCCGCTTCGTGACCATCTCTTGTTTGCTGGCCAGGGGCATTCCAGGCACCGGCTCCCTAAAATTGCGGGCATGCAGTTCCGTGCACCGCGTCGCTCAGCGGTCACGCTGGTGACCGCCGGCGCGATCGCCTCCAGCGGTACGCTGTATCTGGGCGTGCGCGGGCTCTTGGCCGGGCAGGCCGACCGGGCGCGCCAGATCATTCCCCGGGCCTGGGGCATCCCGCCCTACGCGGACGGTGTCTACACCGCCGGCGGCGGGCCGGCCGAGCGGTTCCAGCGCGGCGTGGGGGTGGATCTGCACCTGATGATCTTCGGCGACTCGACCGCCACCGGCTACGGCTGCCTGTCGGCGGACGAAGTTCCCGGAGCGCTGATCGCCAGAGCCTTGGCAGAGCACACCGGATCGCGAATCCGGTTGAGCACCAAGGCGATTGTCGGCGCCTCCACCAAGGGGCTGGCCGGCCAGGTCGACGCGATGTTCGTCGCCGGTCCGCCACCGGACGCGGCCGTGATCATGATCGGTGCCAACGACGTCACCGCGCTGCACGACATCGGTGGCTCGGCACAGCTGCTGCACGCGGTGGTCAAGCGACTGCGTGCCAGCGGTGCGGCGGTGATCGTCGCCACCTGCCCGGACCTCGGTTTGGTCAGTGCCATCCCCCAGCCGTTGCGCTGGGTCGCCCGTACCCGCTCCCGGCGGCTGGCCCGGGCTCAGACCCACGCGGTCAAGGCCGCCGGGGGCATCACGGTGCCTTTCCTCGATCTCCGGGAGTTCCGCCAGGCCCGCGAGCCGCTGTTCGCCCGCGATCAGTACCACCCGTCGGCAGCCGGATACGCGCTGGCGGCCACCCAGATGATCCCGGCGCTCTGCGGCGCCCTGTACCAGCCCGACTCCCGCGCGGTGGCCTCCGCGGACTAGATTCGGCTCTGAAAACCCGATCTCAAGGAGTCCCCGTGCCCGAAGCTGTCATCGTCTCCACTGCGCGTTCGCCCATCGGCCGGGCCGGTAAGGGCTCCCTGGTCACCATGCGGCCCGACGACCTGGCCGCCCAGATGGTGCGCGCCGCCCTGGACAAGGTGCCTGCCCTGGACCCGCGCGAGATCGACGACCTGATGATGGGCTGCGGCCAGCCCGGCGGCGCGTCCGGCTACAACATCGGCCGCGTCGTATCGGTGCTGCTCGGCTACGACTTCCTGCCGGGCACCACGGTGAACCGGTACTGCTCGTCTTCGCTGCAGACCACCCGGATGGCGTTCCACGCGATCAAGGCCGGCGAGGGCGACGCGTTCATCTCCGCCGGAGTCGAGACCGTTTCGCAGTTCCCCATCGGTGCCGCCGACGGCGCCCCCAACAGCAAGAACCCGCTGTTCGCCGACGCCCAGGCCCGCTCCGAGGCCGCTGCGGCCGGCGCCGAGGAGTGGCACGACCCGCGGAACGACGGCCTGCTGCCCGACGTCTACATCGCGATGGGCCAGACCGCCGAGAACGTGGTGCTGCACACCGGCATCAGCCGCGAGGACCAGGACCACTGGGGTGTGCGCAGCCAGAACCTGTCTCTTATACACATCTGACGCTGCCG
>NZ_JRMK01000118.1:0-12146 GCF_000972925.1 Mycobacterium sp. UM_Kg1
GCTGCAGGGCGCCGCGGATGTCGGCGACCCGCTCGTTGCCGTGGTCGGAGAGGATGTCGGACACCCAGCTGACCACCGTTTCGGCGGGGTTCTCCGGCAGCTCGACGAAGTCGTGCGCATTGGCGTACTCGGCGGCGGCGATGCCCGCGCGCCGGCCGAACACGTTGATGTCCAGCAGCGAGTTGGTGCCCAGGCGGTTGGCCCCGTGCACCGACACGCAGGCGCATTCGCCGGCGGCATACAGGCCCGGCACGGTGTTGGTGTTGTCGCGCAGCACCTGGCCGGTGACGGTGGTCGGGATCCCGCCCATCACGTAGTGGCAGGTCGGGTAGACCGGCACCAGCTCCTTGACCGGGTCCACACCCAGGTAGGTGCGGGCGAACTCGGTGATGTCGGGCAGCTTCTCCTCGAGCACGTCCTCGCCGAGGTGACGCACGTCGATGTAGACGTAGTCCTTGTTGGGACCGGCGCCGCGTCCCTCGAGCACCTCGAGCACCATCGAGCGGGCCACGATGTCGCGCGGGGCCAGGTCGACGATCGTCGGGGCGTAGCGCTCCATGAACCGCTCACCGTCGGCGTTGAGCAGTCGGCCGCCCTCGCCGCGCACGGCTTCGGAGATCAGGATGCCCAGGCCGGCCAGGCCGGTCGGGTGGAACTGGTGGAATTCCATGTCCTCCAGCGGCAGCCCCTTGCGGAACACGATGCCCAGGCCGTCGCCGGTCAGGGTGTGGGCGTTGGAGGTGGTCTTGTACATCCGGCCGGAGCCGCCGGTGGCGAACACGATGGCCTTGGCGTGGAAGACGTGGATGTCGCCGGTGGCCAGCTCGTAGGCGACGATGCCGGTCGCCACCGGACCCGACGGGGTCTCGGTGAGCACCAGGTCCAGCGCGTAGAACTCGTTGAAGAACTCCACGCCGTGCTTGACGCAGTTTTGGTACAGGGTCTGCAGGATCATGTGGCCGGTCCGGTCGGCGGCGTAGCACGCGCGACGCACCGGGGCCTTGCCGTGATCACGGGTGTGCCCGCCGAAGCGGCGCTGGTCGATGCGGCCCTCGGGGGTCCGGGAGAACGGCATGCCCATGTTCTCCAGGTCCAGCACCGCGTCGATGGCCTCCTTGGCCATGATCTCCACCGCGTCCTGGTCGGCCAGGTAGTCACCGCCCTTGACGGTGTCGAAGGCGTGCCACTCCCAGTTGTCGTCCTCGACATTGGCCAGCGCCGCGCACATGCCGCCCTGCGCCGCGCCGGTATGGCTGCGCGTGGGGTAGAGCTTGGTCAGCACCGCGGTGCGGGCCCGCGGGGCCGCCTCGACGGCCGCGCGCATCCCGGCGCCGCCGGCGCCGACGATCACCACGTCGTAACGATGTTCTTGAATCACCGCGATATCACCCGTTCGCTACCGAATCTGCCGTCAAGAAATGTTCGCGTCGAAGGTCAGCAGCACGTAGCTGCCCAGTGCCAGCGTGAAGACGATCGACACGGCCAGCAGCGTCATCAGCCAGAACCGGCTGCGGGAGCTGCGGGTGTAGTCGCCGATGATCGTGCGCAGGCCGTTGCCGCCGTGCAGTTCGGCCAGCCACAACAGGCTCAGGTCCCAGATCTGCCAGAACGGCGAGCTCCAGCGCTCGGCAACGTAGTTGAAGTCGATGCGGTACACGCCGTTGTCCCACATCAGCATGATGAACAGATGCCCGAGCACCAGGAAGATCAAGACGGCACCGGAGAACCGCATGAACAGCCAGGTGTACTTCTCGAAGTTGGGCATCCCGCTGTGCCGCCGGGGTGCGCGCGGGTCGCCGAGGCTGGCCGGGCGGTCGCGGTCGGGGCCGAGAACCGGGGCTATCGGGCCCCTGCTGCGCGGCAGGTCAGTGGTGCTCATAGGAATCGCTCCGCCATGTGCATGCCGATGCGGACAACCACCGGAACCATCACCACCAGCCAGATGACGCCTACCGCCACCAGCATCTGGCGGTGCCAGCGGGTGCCCTGCCACCAGAAGTCGATCAGGATCAGCCGGATCCCGTTGAGGCCATGAAACAGCACCGCGGCAACCAGTCCCAGCTCCATCAGGCCGACGAGCGGGGTCTTGTAGGTCGCGATCACCTCGCTGTAGGCCTGCGGGCTCACCCGCACCAGCGCCGTGTCGAGGACGTGGACGAACAGGAAGAAGAAAATGGTCGCACCGGTGATCCGGTGCAGCGCGAACGCCCACATACCGGGGTCGCCCTTGTACAGACTCTGCCGGCGGTGCCGCGTCGCACCGGTCCGCGTTCCCGGCGTCGCCGCATCGGCGGATGTCGCCGTCATCAGCGCCTCCAAATTTTCTGCGGCGGGCCCGCTGCGCCCGGCTTCGCCGGCGTGCGTTCGCTCCACCACGCTATCGCTTCAACAAACCTCGGGTGGGACTCTAAACCCATCCACAGCCCCGAAACGACCACGCGAAAGTTACTGACGGGTAGTAAGAGGCTGAGGCTAGGCTGATTTTGCCTCGTTGTCGCCGGGTCAAGGCGGCGATGCGGCGCGCTCAGACCGACAGGAGAGCTGGTGAATGTCCCAAAAAATTGACTGGGATATGTTGCGGCGCAGTGCAATAGAGGTTTCGGCGCGCGCCTATGCGCCGTACTCGGGCCTGCGGGTGGGTGCCGCCGGTCTGGCCGGCGACGGCCGGGTGGTCAGCGGCTGCAATGTGGAAAATGTCTCATATGGGCTGGGTCTCTGTGCGGAGTGCGCGGTGGTCTGCGGCCTCGTCAGCAGCGGTGGCGGACCCCTGTTGGCGCTGTCGTGTTGCGATGCCGACGGGAACCTGCTGATGCCCTGCGGCCGGTGCCGTCAGGTGCTGCTCGAACACGGTGGACCCCAGTTGCTCGTCGACCACCCGGCGGGGGCCCGGACGCTGGCCGAACTGCTGCCGGACGCCTTCGGGCCCGATGCACTGCCATGAGCATCGCTGCGCCCTTCGACGCCCCGACGCTGATCGCCTGCAAGCGTGACGGTCATCGGCTGCCCGACGCCGGGATCGACTGGCTGATCTCCGGCTACACCGCCGGGGTGGTCGCCGAAGAGCAGATGTCGGCGTTGCTGATGGCGATCTATCTGCGCGGGATGGACGAGCGCGAGAACGCCCGGTGGACTCAGGCGGTGCTGGCCTCCGGCGAGCGACTGGACTTCTCCGCCGTCCCACGTCCCACCGTCGGCAAGCATTCGACCGGCGGGGTCGGCGACAAGATCACCCTGCCGCTGATCGCCGCCGTCGCCGCCTGCGGTGCGGCCGTCCCGAGCGCCTCGGGCCGTGGGCTGGGTCACACCGGCGGAACCCTGGACAAGATGGAGTCCATCGCCGGGTTCAGCGCGGCGCTGTCGGGCGCCCGGGTGCGCGACCAACTGTCCGAGATCGGCGCGGCGATCTTCTCCGCCGGTCAGCTGGCCCCCGCCGACGTCAAGCTCTACGCGCTGCGCGACATCACCGGCACCGTCGAATCACTGCCGTTGGTCGCCGCCTCGGTGATGAGCAAGAAGCTCGCCGAGGGGACGGACGCGCTGGTGCTCGACGTCAAAGTCGGTTCGGGGGCGTTCATGAAGAACCTCGACGACGCGCGCGAGCTGGCCCGGCGGATGGTGGCGCTGGGCACCGCGCAGGGCGTCGCCACCCGAGCCCTGATCACCGACATGGGGGTGCCGCTGGGGTGCACGGTCGGCAACTCGATCGAGGTGACCGAGGCCCTGGAGGTGCTGGCCGGCGGCGGCCCGCCCGACGTGGTGGCGCTGACGGTGCGGTTGGCCCACGAGATGCTGGCGCTGGCCGGAATCGATGACGCCGACCCCGCGCAGGCGCTGCGCGACGGGACCGCGATGGACCGATTCACCGCGATGGTGCTGGCTCAGGGCGGGGATCTGAGCCAGCCGCTGCCGCTGGGGTCGTGCACCGAGACCGTGACCGCCGACCGGGGTGGATTCATGGGCGATATCGATGCCATGGCGGTGGCTCAGGCGGCCTGGCGCCTGGGTGCGGGCCGGTCCAGGCCGGGGGAGCGGGTGCAGCACGGGGCGGGGGTCCGCATCCACCGCCGGCCGGGCGAACCGGTGGCGGCCGGCCAGCCGCTGTTCACCCTCTACACCGACACCCCCGAGCGAACCGGCGCCGCGCTGGCCGCGCTCGACGGCGGATTCGCCATCGGCGACACACCGCCGCTCCCGCGCCCGCTGATCATCGAGACCAGCCCATGATGAACCCATGACCACACCGGTGAACCTGGAGACCATCCGGGCAGTTCCGAAGGCGCTGCTGCACGACCATCTGGACGGCGGGTTGCGGCCCGCCACCGTCGTCGACATCGCCGGGCAGGTCGGCTACGACGACCTGCCCGCGACCGACCCCGATGAGTTGGCGACCTGGTTCCGGACGCGCTCGCACAGCGGTTCGCTGGAGCGCTATCTCGAGCCGTTCAGCCACACCGTCGCTGTGATGCAGACCCCCGAGGCGCTGCATCGCGTGGCCGCCGAGTGTGTGGCGGATCTGGCCGCCGACGCCGTCGTCTACGCCGAGGTGCGCTTCGCCCCGGAGCTGCACATCGAGGGGGGACTGTCCTTCGACGAGGTGACCGATGCGGTGCTGGCCGGTTTCGCCGACGGTGAGCGCGAGGCCGCGGCGGCCGGCCGGCCGATCACGGTGCGCTGCCTGGTCACCGCGATGCGTCACGCCGCACTGTCGCGGGAGATCGCCGAGCTGGCCATCCGGTTCCGCGACAAAGGGGTGGTCGGATTCGACATCGCCGGCGCCGAGGCCGGCTATCCGCCCAGCCGGCACCTGGACGCTTTCGAGTACATGCGTGATCACAACGCCCGCTTCACCATTCACGCCGGTGAGGCGTTCGGGCTGCCCTCCATCCACGAGGCGATCGCGTTCTGCGGCGCCGACCGGCTGGGCCACGGCGTGCGGATCACCGACGACATCACCGTCGGCCCCGACGGCACCCTGCACTTGGGTCGGCTGGCGGCGATCCTGCGGGACAAGCGGATCCCGCTCGAGTTGTGCCCGAGTTCCAACGTGCAGACCGGAGCGGTCGACAGCATCGCCGAGCACCCGTTCGACCTGCTGGCCCGTGCCCGGTTGCGAGTCACGGTCAACACCGACAACCGGCTGATGAGCGATACCACCATGAGCAAGGAGATGCTGGTGCTGGCCGAGACGTTCGGCTATGGCTGGGCTGATCTGCAGCGGTTCACCGTCAACGCGATGAAGTCGGCGTTCATCCCGTTCGATCAGCGGGTGCAGATCATCGAAGAGGGGATCAAACCGCGATACGCCGCCCTGATCGGCTGACGCGAACGCCGAAGGCCGGGCAATCGCGATGCGATCACCCGGCCTTCGGTCAGCGGATCAGTGCTCGGTGACGGTGGCCTCGGGGTCGCCTTCCTTCCAGGTGACGATGCCGTGCTCGAAGGTGGTCTGCTTGGTCCCGTCCGCGGTGGTGGTCTCATCGCTGGTCGGGTAGCCGAGCTTGCCCTGCGAGCCGCCCAACTCGTTCCACTTGTCGCGGATCTTGCCCCACACCACATAGGCGCGGGTGGTGTGAACGATCACTCCGCCGTCGAACTGCTGGTAGACGCCGCCGTCCGGGTTCTTCTGCTCGGCGCCGGTGGGTGCTCCCAGGGCCTCCTTGGCGGCCGCGTCCAGGGAGTCCCACTTGGCCAGGATCGGACCGGCGACGGTGTACTCCTTGCCGTCGGCACCGGTGATGACCGTCGAGGTGGGTGCGGCGCTCTCCTCCGCCGGCGTGCTGACCGCCGAGGAGATCACCGAGCTGGCCGAAGACGCGATCGAACTGGCCGAGCTCAGGGCTTCATTGGTCTTGTCCTTGGTGGTGCTGTTGCAACCCGTGCCGATCAGCGCGACCCCCAATACTGCTGCGGATACTGCTGCGGCCCGCTGTGTCGCCTTGCGCATGTGTAGTCCTTTCGAATTGGAAGGCCCCCGCTAACCGCACGGCGCGGCCCGTTAGTTACCGGGCCAGATGTTAGTCGCGAATCTGACATCTCGGCAACGAAATGGAGCAAATAATTGCCGTAATTGCGGTGAATTTCCGCGGCACGTCGCATGGCGTCCCGCGCCGGCGTTCCGGCCGCCCGCCTGGCGGGGGGCGGCACCGGGCGGCAAAGCGCTATTCGCGGCGCAGGCGCGATTGTACGAACGCTTCGAGCTGTTCCCATTCCTTCACGGCGGGAGCGAACGGGCGTTGCGGCTCGTTGACCGATTCCCGGTCGAGCACGTAGCTGACCATCCGGCCCAGCGGACGATCCGGTTTGAGGGTTTCGGCGACCACACCGTCCTCGGCGTAGGTGCCCACATCCTGCAGAAACTCGACGGCCAAATCGAGTTGCTCGCGGTCCAGCGCGTCCGGCCCGTCGGTGATGTCGTCGGAGATCCCGGACAGGACGTAGACGTTGTCGTCGGTGATGTCGATCGACAGCGAGCCGTCGTTGGCCGCGGTCCGGATGTCGTCGTAGGTACTCAGATCCGACAGGTCGTGGTCGTGTTCGTCGGCCAGATAGCGGGCCAGGGCGCGCTCGGAACCGAAGACGCTGATCCGGCCGTTGCGGCCCAGGAAGACCGGCTGGTCCCCGAGGTAGCAGCGCAGGGTGAAGAACGTCCCGTTGTCGGTGATGACCCGAATGGGGTCGATCCCGACCTTGGTCCAGAAGTCCGCGTCGCCGCCGAGCACCACCCGGTCGCCGGCGGCTCGCTCGCCGCTGCCGGCGGTCGTTTCAGCGTCCTCGGCGTCCTCGGTGTCCTGGGCCTCGGTCTCCTCGACGACCGGCTCCGGCTCGGCGGGTGCCTCGGCGGCCAGCTCCTCGGCCGCCCGCGACGCCGCGGCGGCGTCGACGTCGGGCGTGGTGATGATCTCTTCGACGGCGGCCAGGACATTGCCCCAGTTGCGGCCGATGACTTCGGCGATCAGCGCCCAGCGCTTGCGGCCGGCCCGGCCGGTGAAGTTGTCGACACCGCCGGCCAGCCAGCCCAGGTTGGGGTTGCCGTTGAAGAACTTCGTCACCGCCGGCAGGTCGCACACCGACCCGATCGCCGAGACGATCTCCAGCGCGCCGGCCAGTTCCTGAACGGACTGCTCAGTGGGCTTCTGGGTCAGCAGCTCCTCGACCGCGATCAGGTCGTACTGCTGGTCGGGGCCCGGGTCGAGTTTGTGGGCGTTGGCCCGGACAAGCTGCGGCCAGCTGGGGTGGTCGTAGAGGTCGTTGTTGGCGTTGATCCGGACGAACGCCGTCAGGTCGGCCACCGTGGCGAAGCCGTACAGGTCTTCGCCCTTGCCCAGGAAGGCCTGCCACTCGTCCCCGGAGTCGCGCCAGCTCGGCGCCCACAGGGTGTAGCGGTCACCAGCGGTCACCGCCAGGCGGATCGGAACGAGGTCAGCTGCCATGGCGCACAGAATAACGATGCATGGTCGGGCGCCTGGAGCCGGGATTAGCGCCGCCATCGCCGGCGTGACGCCGCGCGGCGCAGGGGAAAAACGCGAGTGCGGTGACAGCGAACCGGGCAACCGACCGAACGGCGGGGGCGACCCGGCGGCTCGCCTGCCGGAGCGCCGTCGCCGGCGGGCGCGGCGCGGCTCGGCGCAGCAAACAACCAGACGATGTCGGTGATTTACGCCGCCGGCCTTTCGCTCAAGGTCAAGCTGAATTCCACCTAATAGATTAATGTGTTCATCGCCGGTGGAAACAAAAGATCACCGGCGCATAAATTCAAGAGATTGGGAGGCCTGCGGTGACCGGAAAGCGCGTTGAGCCACTGGGAGTCATGGTGGCAGCGCTGTGCGCCCTCGTCCTGGCGTTGGCGTCCCTGCTGGCGCCGACGGCGGCCACCCGGCTGGAGAGGATGTTCGCCGACGTCGCGCTGCTGGCCGGGCAGGGCTGGATCATGACCGGCACGGGTCAGGCCGACCCGACGATCGGCAACTACATGGACGTGGTGCGGGACTACTACCTGCAGCCAGCGACGCCGTGGTTCACCGGGCAGGCCACCTACCCGGGCTACACGCTCAACGGCCTGATCACCCCGGAGCAGTTCTGCCCGATCGTCTGCCAGCCGTTGCCGGTGCCGCGGTTGAACTTCGCGGACTCGCTGGCGCACGGCGTGGCCAACCTCGAAGACGCGATCCGCCCGCAGCTCGCCGCCGGTGACGAGGTCACGGTGTTCGGTTTCTCGCAGAGTTCGGTGGTCGCCACCCTGGCGATGCACAATCTGATCGCTGAGGCGCCCGGTGGGCAATATGACCCGGACAACCTGCACTTCGTGCTGATCGGGGCCCCGAACAACCCGATCGGCGGCATGTTGACCCGCCTGTCCTTCCCGGACGGGTTCGACGGGAACATGCAGCACATTCCGTTCCTGGGCATCCCGGTGGGCATCGAGTCCACCCCGACGGTTCCGTTCGCAACGGACGTCTACAGCACCGAATACGACGGCTGGGCCGTCTTCCCGCAGAATCCACTCAACCTGCTGGCCGTGATCAACGCGTTGGTGGGGATCCCGGCGGTGCACAACGCCTACTTCGACGACAACCTGGCCAACGTCATCGACCTCGGCTCGATCGGCAACACCAACTACTTCATGCTGCCCGAGCAGCTGCCCATCCTCGGGCCGCTCTACGCCCTCGGTGACGTCGGCAAGCTGGTCGGCGACGCGCTGGCGCCGATACTCAAGACCGTCATCGACTGGGGCTACGGCAACCCCGGTGCCCCGGACGCCGGCATCACCGTGAACGGCCTGGACCCGATCGGCGCGGCCGGAGCATGGGCGGTCACCGCAACCGGTCAGCTGTCCGAGGACACCGGCGCCATCGGCTTCATGTTGCGGATGGACCCGCTGCAGATGTTGGCCGGGCTGCAATACGCCGGCGTGCAGAGCCTGACCAACACCGTCAACAACCTGCTCGACTTCGCCGGGTTGGCTCCGTTGTCGCAGTCGATCGTCGACACGCTGCTGGCCGGCTACAACCTCACCATCGAACTGGACCAAGAGCTGCTGACCGGTTGGTACAACCTGGCCGACGAGTGGAACCTGCTGGATGTGCTCGGACCCGATGCCATCTTCAACGGGGCACCGCTGATCTCCGCCCAGCCGCTGCTGGACGTGCTCGGCGTGGGCTTCAGCCTGCTCAACCTTCTCGACATCTCGCTGTGACGCCGCGCCAGCGGCCGCCGGGAGCGACGCTGCTCACGGCGGCCGTGCTGGGCGCAGCCTGCGGGCTGGTCGCGGTGGGCTCCGCCCCACCGCATCGGCACGCTCTCACGTTGCTGGCCGGGGAAGGCTGGATCATGGGTCCGACCAGCATCCCCGACCCCACGGTTGGCGGGTATCTGGAGTCGGTCAAAGCCCTTTACCTGCAACCGGATCCGCCACGGTTCCCCGACCAGCAGGCGTTTCCCGACTACCACTTCGAGGGTCTGGTCACCCCCGAGCAGTTCTGTCCGCTGGTGTGCCTGCCGCCGCCGAACCCCTACCTGACCTTCGCGGACTCGGTTGCACGCGGCGTCGAGCTCCTGCACGCCACTCTCGAGCCGCAACTGAGCGACGGTTCTGCTGTCACGGTGTTCGGCTATTCGCAGAGCGCCACCATCTCCACCCAGGAGATGATCAACCTGCTCGCGACAGGACCCGGTGTTGACCCGGCCAACCTGCACTTCGTGCTGATCGGCAACCCCAACAATCCGCTCGGCGGCGTGTTGACCCGCTTTCCGGCGTACCCGGTGCTGGGCGACCAGCCGGTGCGGCTGCCGTTTCTGGGTATCCCGCTGAGTATCGGACCCACCCCGACCAGTGGATTCGACACCGACAGCTATACC
Source organism: Mycobacterium sp. UM_Kg1 (assembly GCF_000972925.1). NCBI lineage: Bacteria > Bacillati > Actinomycetota > Actinomycetes > Mycobacteriales > Mycobacteriaceae > Mycobacterium > Mycobacterium sp. UM_Kg1. The sequence goes on from NZ_JRMK01000118.1 coordinate 9,856, forward strand.
GGACAGTACGACGGACTGGCCAACTTCCCGCAGGATCCCACCAACCTGCTAGCCATGGCCAACGCGTTGATCGGCACCGCCACGGTGCATTTCTCCTACCTCGACTTCGACCTGGCCGACACCATCGACCTCGGCAGGATCGGCGACACCGACTTCTACGTGATTCCCCAGCAGCTGCCGATCCTGTGGCCGATCTACCAGCTCGGTGATGCCGGCACGGTTATCGGCGACGCACTGGCACCGATGCTGAAGCTGATCATCGACTGGGGCTACGGCAATCCCGGCAACCCCTTCGTCGGCGTCAACGGAACCGACGCCATCGGGCCCTGGGCCGTCACGGCCAGCGGACAGCTGGCCGACGGCTCCGATGTGGCCGGACTTGTGATGCGCATGGACCCGCTGCAGATGCTGGCCGGCCTGCAGTACGCCGCGGTGCACAGCGTCGTCGACCCGATCAACGACCTGCTGGGCTTCGCCGGGCACTCCCCACTACCGGACTCCGTCGTGGATGCGCTGCTGACCGGGTATTACCTCACCAACGAGGTGGATGCCTATCTGCTCGATGCATGGCGCGAGTTGTCTGTGTCGCTGAACGTAGCCGACTGGCTGGGCCCGGATGCGGTCTTCAACGGCGAGCCGTTGATCTCGCTGGCGCCGATGCTGGAGATCGGCGCGGTGGCCTTCGAGATCCTCAACCTCCTGGGCGCATGACAGTAGGGTGCCAGGCGTGAATATCTGCGTGGTCGAACACCCGTTGGCCGCGGTGCGATTGACCACGCTGCGCGACGAGGGCAGCGACAACGCGAAGTTCCGTTGCGCGCTGCGTGAACTGACCTGGATGCTGGTCTATGAGGCCACCCGCGACATGGCGCGCGCGGACGTCGCGGTGCGCACCCCACTGACCGAGACCGTGGGAGCGCGGCTGGCCCGGCCGCCGCTGCTGGTGCCGGTGCTGCGTGCCGGGCTGGGCATGGTGGAGGCGGCGCACGCGCTGATCCCCGAAGCCGACGTCGGTTTCGTCGGCGTGGCGCGCGACGAGGACACCCACCTCGCGGTGCCGTACCTGGCCTCGCTGCCAGGCGATCTGAGTGCCACACCGGTCGTGGTCCTCGATCCCATGTTGGCCACGGGCGGCTCGCTGGTGCACACGCTGGGACTGCTGGCAGACCGCGGCGCCACCGACATCACCGTGGTCTGCGTGGTGGCCGCACCGCAGGGTGTTGCGGCACTGACCCAGGCGGCACCGGCGGCGCGGCTGATCACCGCGGCCATCGACGACGGCCTGAACGAGAACGCCTATATCGTTCCGGGTCTGGGCGATGCCGGCGACCGCCAGTTCGGGCCGCGGTGAGATCCCTACCGTCACACTGGTAACCGGCGGGCGGGTAGGTGGTTGTTGCCCGCCTTTGAGCGACAAATGTTCTTGCGGTGGTGGATGTTGGTGGATTGAGCCTTCCCAACATCCGTTGTCGCTCAAAGGCGGGCAGACATCACATCCCGTCGGGCTGGTGGCAGTTGAGGCGGGTGTGACGGGTAGTGACGAAGCGGCCGAAGGGGCCCCATGCTGCGCTACCAGGAACGGACCGCATCGGCGACGGCCGCACACACCCGCCGCGCCTCGGCGCGGTCGCCGGCGAGGTCATCCGACGGCGGGCGCGTGACCTCGAGGTAACTCTTGAGCTTCGGCTCGGTTCCCGATGGCCGCACCACCACCCGTACCGAAGTGCCGTCGCGTTCGCCGGAGAACTCCAACGCGTCCGTGACGGGTCCGCGCCGGTGCCGCAGATCGGTTGCGGTGACGGTGAATCCGGCCAGCTGGGCCGGTGGGGCGCCGCGTAGCCGGGCGATCACCGCAGCTGCCGCGGCGGGACTGTCGACTCGGCGCGTCACCGCGTCGGTGACATGCACACCGTGGTGGCAGGCCAACTCGTCGAGCGCTTCGGGAATCGAGCTGCCCCGGTCTCGCAATGCCGACACCAGATCGCACGCCAGGACCGCGGCACTGATGCCGTCCTTGTCGCGCACCGCGTCCGGGTCGACGCAGTAGCCGATCGCTTCTTCGTAGGCGTAGACCAGCGTGGTGCCGGGCAGACCGGCTGAGGGCATGTCGGCCCGTGCCAGCCACTTGAACCCGGTCAGCGTCTCGACATGGTGGGCGCCGTAGCGCGCTGCGATGCGGGCCAGCATCCGCGACGACACCACGCTGCTGGCCACCACCGCTGTGGCTGCCCCATCAGGGGGAAGCTGTGACAGCAGGTAGTCGCCCAAGAGCCTGTCTCTTATACACATCT